>CAZYJF010000148.1:0-4017 GCA_964647715.1 uncultured Sulfurospirillum sp.
TGTACGACTGAGTGGAAATTTGATCCAAAAGATACTATCAGTATCACTGATCTTGCGACTGATTCATTGATGTTTCCTGTATATGAGATCATCGATGGAACAGAGTTAAATATCCTCTATCGTCCAAAAAATGTCATCCCTGTTGAGGAGTATTTGGCAGCTCAAGGAAGATACAGACACTTGTTCAAACCTGAGAATAAGCATGTTATAGAAGCTATTCAAAAAGAGGTAGATGCTAAGTGGGAGTATCTACAAAGAAGAGAAGAGGCAAAAGTATAAAAAAGAGAGGGCTTTCCTCTCTGATAAAATAAATGAAAAAGATAGCATATCAAGGCATCGAAGGTGCCTACTCCGAACAAGCATGTAAAAGTGCCTTTCCCCAATATTTACCGATAGCTAGTCACTCTTTTGTTGATGCAATGAGTAGAGTTGAAAGTGGTGAGTGTGAAATCGCCATGGTTCCTCTTGAAAATTCAACTGCAGGAAGAATAGAAGAGATTTACAGACTAATCCCAAAGATGAAACTTCATGTCATAGGTGAACACTATGAGCCTGTGGTGCACTGTCTATTGGGAGTTAAGGGTGCAAAACTTGATGATCTTGTATGTGTAGGATCACATCCTCAAGCTCTTGCTCAATGTCAAGAAAATATTCAAAGATTAAATATCAAAATGGTTGCCAAATTTGACACCGCAGGTGCTGCAAGAGAGTTAGCTAGAAGTGGAGACAAAAGCAAGTCAGCAATTGCATCAAAACTTTCAGCAAAAATCTATGATCTTGAGATTTTACAAGAGCATTTTGAAGATATCAAAGGAAATTTTACAAGATTTTTTATCTTGAGTAATAAAAATATCATCCCAGATATAGATGAAAACAAGAGCTTTATCACATCTATCATCTTTAAAGTTAGAGATATTCCAGCAGCTTTGTACAAATCACTTGGTGGATTTGCAACAAATGGCATAAACTTACTAAAGATAGAGAGTTATATGCATGCAAAAGAGACTATGAGTATGTTTCATATTGATATAGAAGGACATATTGTCAATCCATCAGTAAAACAAGCCTTAGATGAGCTACATTTTTATGCAGATGAGATCAAGATCTTAGGCTGTTTTGAGAAGAAGGCTACCCCTTAGCAGCCTCTTTTACCTCTTCGTTTGATTTTAGGATTTCACCACTCCCATGGATCACTTGAGGGATACAAGAAGTACATATATGAACATCCTCATCATCACAAATTGCTTTTACAAAGACTATTTTTGCACCCTTTTCTGATCCAACCATACAGACATTACAGTAAGTTTTTTCACCAATTTGCATTTTATCCTCCTTAAAATTTTTCATATTGTATAAAGTTTATAAAAGTTTGTAATTGATTTGGCTCAAGATTAGGTATAATTTAAAAAACTTTTTATAAGGAATAGATAATGCCAATGCTTGATAGTTTTATGGTAGATCATACTAGGATGAGAGCCCCAGCAGTTAGAGTTGCAAAGAAGATGAATACAAAGTGTGGTGATGTGATCACTGTCTTTGATCTTAGATTTACAAAACCAAATAAAAAGAGTATGAGTGCCAAAGGAACTCACACTTTAGAGCATCTTTTTGCTGGATTTATCAGAGATCATCTAAATAGCGATGAAGTAGAAATCATCGATGTCTCTCCGATGGGATGTAGGACTGGATTTTATATGTCACTTTTGGGAGAACCAAGTGAGGAAGAAGTTGCCAAATCTTGGAGAAAAGCGATGCAAGATGTACTAGGTGTAGATAAGAAAAAAGATATTCCAGAGTTAAATATCTATCAATGTGGAACTTGCAAAATGCACTCACTAAAGCAGGCAAAAAAGATTGCAAAAAGAGTTCTAAAAAAGGGTATAGGTATCATGGATAATGAGAAGTTAAAACTTTCCGATAAAAAAATCAAGGGAGCTACTTGCTAAATAATGCCTCTTTAAAAGAGCAGGATTTAAATCTCATTTGGCACCCTTGCTCTCAAATGAAAGATTATGAGAGTTTACCATTTATTCCCATCAAAAAAGGGAAGGGTGTCTATCTTGAAGATTTTGATGGAAATCGTTACCTTGATGCCATCAGCTCTTGGTGGGTCAATCTCTTTGGTCACTCAAACCCCTACATCAATGAAAAATTAAAAGATCAGATAGATACTTTAGAGCATGTGATCTTTGCAGGATTTACACATAAGAGTGCTATTGATCTAGCTCAAAGACTTGTTTGTTTAACACCAAAGGGTTTGGATAAAATATTTTTTGCTGATAATGGATCTAGTGCAGTAGAGGTTAGCTTAAAAATCGCCTTTCAATACTTCAAAAACAAAGGTGAGATAAAGGATATCTTCATCTCTTTGGAAAACTCCTATCATGGTGAGACTATTGGAGCTTTGAGTGTAGGTGATGTGGGATTGTACAAGGAGGTTTATGAGGAGATTTTAATCAAAACTCTTCAGGTAAAATCTCCCTCACTTGTAAGTGAAGAAGAAGCCATAAGTTCCCTGAAAGAAAAGTTAGAAGAGTATAAAGGAAAAGTTAGTGCATTTATCATTGAGCCACTCGTTCAGTGTGCAGGTTCGATGGCGATGTATGATCCTAGCTACATCAAAAAGGCAAAAAGTTTATGCCAAGAGTATGGAGTCTTTTTGATCTGCGATGAGATAGCCGTGGGATTTGGTAGAACTGGAACAATGTTCGCTTTTGAACAAGCCAAAATAGTACCAGACTTTTTATGCCTATCAAAAGGAATTACTGGTGGATATTTGCCACTTTCAGTTGTGATGATGAGTGATGAAATGTATGGTTCATTTTATTGCGATTATGCTAGTGGAAAGTCATTTTTGCACTCTCACAGTTACAGTGGAAATGCTCTTGCTTGTGCAGCGGCAAATGCAACTTTGGATCTCTTTGAGAGTGAGGATATCATCCAAAAAAATCAAACAAAAATTGCTCATATCCAAAAAAAGTTACAAAGATTTTTAGACTTAGAAGATGTCAAGGAGATTAGACAACGAGGAATGATAGCCGCAGTTGAACTAAAGGGATATGACCTCAAAGATAGAATAGGACTAAAGATCTACCAATACTCTCTAAAAAAAGGAGTACTGCTTAGACCTCTTGGAAATGTGATCTACTTTATGCCTCCATACATCATCACTATTGAAGAGATTGATTTGATGATGGATACGGCTTACGAAGCGATAGTAAATCTACGCTTCGCAAGTGACCTTTTGACTTAGGTGCTCCAACATATCATCTAAAACATCATCAGCTATCTCATGAGGTACTTGGCAAGTACCAGCAGCCATGTGACCTCCACCCTCATAATTTAGCATCAATTCTCCGATATTTGCATTTGAGCTTCTGTTTACGATAGATTTTCCAACAGCAAAGACTGTATTTTGCTTTTGGAATCCCCAGATTTTGTGGATTGATACATTACACTGTGGATATAGTGCATAGATCATAAAGCGATTACCAGGATAAATCACCTCTTCTTTAGTAAGATCAAGCATTATAACATTGTCATATATGGTTGAACATCTTTTGACTTGTGAAATAAATTCATCTTTGTACATATTGTAAAGATCAATTCTCTCAACTACATCAGGGTTCTTCATGATCTCATCAATACCTTTGTCTTTACAAGCATCGATAAGTTCCATCATAAGTTGATAGTTTGAAATCCTAAAATCTCTAAATCTCCCAAGCCCAGTTCTAGGATCCATCAAAAAACTCAAAAAATCCCAACCTTGAGGATCTATGATCTCTTTTTTAGTAAACATAGCACTGTCAGCTTTGTTTGCAGCTAAGACTAACTCATCAAACTTATCTCCAAATTGAGCCGAACCACCATAGTATTGATAGACCACTTCTGCAGCAGATGGTGCATCAGGTAGTATGATGTGGTTGTTTTTGATTGTTTTGTTTCTAGATGTCTCACTTAAGTGGTGGTCAAAAGCCATATATACACCATCTACATATGGAAGATTTGTTGTGATAT
>CAZYJF010000149.1:0-3946 GCA_964647715.1 uncultured Sulfurospirillum sp.
CTTGTTTAGGTCATATTCAAAACTTACTTTCATATTGTACCACACTTTTGTCTTTGAGGGCATCATAACGGATATCTAAAGATGTGTAACATTTTATTTCATTTTGAAATATTTAGCCCAAAACTAAGCACTTTAATAAAAAAATCAGCTAAAAAGTTTTACAATTAACCAACTAGTTAATTAATTAAGGAACACTATGAGCAAGACTACTCAGAAAAGAGATGCCAAAGCTTCTAAGGAATCGATTGTTAAAAATGCTATCAAGCTATTTTCAAAAAAGGGGTATGCAGGAACATCTATGGATGAGCTTGCCTCTTTGTGTAATCTAAACAAAGCGATGGTTTTTTACTACTTCAAAAACAAAAAGGGACTCTATGAAGCTGTGATGCACGAGATACTTGAGGAGATCTACAGCACCATAGTCAACAAAGATAGAAAATATAACTCCGCTTTGGATGAGATTGAAGAGTTTATCAAAGTATATGCAAAATTTGCCTATTCCCATCCATATCTCCCATCTTTATTGTTAAAAGAGTTGAGTGATAGCGGTGCCGTGATACCGGAAATTCTCTTCTCATCGATGAGAAAACTTTTCGCACACTTTAGCGACATATTAAGAAGAGGAGGATACAAGGATGAGATTCCAATGGTACTTTATTTTATGATCTTGGGTTCTCTCAATTTAATAGTCACCACAAAACAACTCCGAAAGAAAGCCACTCAACTCGATGATATAGAAGTGGATACCTGTGCCAATTGTACTATAGATGAGATTGCTGAATATTTGAGTAAAAAAATAAAACTTATGCTAAAGGAGAGTGAATGATAAAGCAAAATATAAGAACTTACATCATAACGATGGCTGTGGTTTCTAGCCTAAGTGCTACAGATATCACAACACTACTTGAAGGAGTCACACAAGAGCCTGACTTTAAAATCCAAGAACTCCTAGATCAAAGAAGTCAACTTGCTATCGATAAAGTAAGTGATAAATTGATGCCTTCACTCAACGGCTTTATCAGCTATGATAGATATAACAGAGCTTCTAGTATGAGACCTGTCATTCCAAGCGAGATGAGAAATCCAAATGCCACACTTCCTTTTAGCAAAGGTATCGCAAGAGCCGGTGCAAACCTCTCCTTTCCACTGTTTGTAAAATCTCTTTATACGCTAAAGAAAAAAGCTTCACTGATGCACCTTGCATCAAAGGATACGATAAGACTTACTAAGATTCAAAAAGAAGCTACGGTGTTAGGTTTAAGTGCTAGATTAAACTACCTTTATGATCTTCTTGATGCACTTAAAGCAAAAAAAAGATCTATCCTATCCACAAGAAAAAAGATGGCGATTATGGTAAAGAGCGGTAGATCGGCAGAGAGCAAATTGATAAAAATAGATGCGAAAGTGAATGATTTGAAGATGAAGATTTTGGAGCTTCAAATGCAAAAAAATGCTCTCGCCTCAAAAATTCAGACACTAACCGGAATTGAAGTCAACTCAAGAGTCTCTATCACAAACAAAGGTAAGATCAGAGAGGGTGAGATTTTTGCACTAAAACCGCTCAATGCAAAACTAAAAGCTTCAAAACTAGGGGTAAAAGCGGCAAAAGAGAGCTACTATCCCACAATAGGGCTAAAAGGAAATTATACCTACTCAAGCGGTGATGCTATCAATAATGACAAAGATATCGATACAGATTTTGCCGATCTTGGAGTATTTTTGAATCTTCCACTCTATGATGCTAGCAAAGGTACAAAGGTAGAAGAGGCAAAGCTTGACTATATACAAAACAGACTCAAAATAGAAGATACTAAAAAAAATCTACTCATAAAAGCAAAAGAGTTGAAAAAAGAGATCTCATATCTAAGCAGTATGCTTGATCTCTCACGAAAAAATATCAAAAATCAAAAAAGACTCCTACATATAGCAAAAGTTTCGCTACTTAACGGAGTCTTTACCGAAGATGAGTATCTCAGATATGAGGATGCTTTGGCAGAGGCAAAAGCTTCATACTCAAACCAAAGAGCGAAGATATGGCAGGATAAAGCCCAATTGGCAGTAATTTATGGAAATGATTTAAAGGAGATTGTTCAATGAGAGTAATAAAAAAGTTTTTAAAGTTGATTATATTTTTAGCAGTTGTAGGAGCACTGATCTTTTTGGCAATTCGGACTATTAAACACAAAAAAGCCCAAGAAGCGAAGATTCCGACAGCCAAAGTCTATCCGGTTGTAGTTGACAGCATTGAGGTAAAACCCTCAAATGTAGAACTTACCCTACCCTACCTAGGACTCATTCAAAACGAAAACAACATAAAACTAAGCTCAAGAGTTTCAGGCAGAGTCCTACAGATAAAAAAGAGTGGTCAGAAAGTCAAAAAGGGTGAAGTTTTAGTCAAACTAGACACAACTGAAATAGATGCAAATCTAAATTCACTCAAAATCACTCTCAACAATCTATATAAAACTCACCAAAGAACAAAAGCACTGTACAAAGTCAAAGCGGCAAGTATAGAACAGCTTCAAAACGAAGAGTCAAAGATAGCTTCACTACAAGCTAAAATTGATGCTTTGAAAAATCAGCTTAGCTATGCAGTTTTGACATCTCCAGGTAACGGGCTCGTATCTAAAAGCTATGTGAGCGTGGGAAGTGTATCGATGCCAGGACATCCACTGCTTGATATCAGTACAACAGAAGGCTTCTCTTTGCTTGTGAGAGTGCCAGATAATATCAGACCAAAATCTATCATTTACAAGAAAAAAATTTACCCTTTACAAAAATTAGGATCAACATTCCATAGACTAAACGAATACAAAGCCTTTGTAAACGATCCAAGCTTGAGTGATGGAGAGAGTGTAGAAGTTCAAGTTGTAGCTTACAAAGGAAAAGGCACAAAGCTACCTTTTGACTCACTGTTAAACAAAGACGGAAAAAGTTATGTTTTACTCATTCAAAAAGATAAAGTTACTCCTAAAGAAGTTCATATCATTCAAAGCGGTGAAGAAGGTGTCGTAATCAAAGAGAATTTGCAAAATCAAAAATTGGTTCTTGCAAAACCTGACATTATGTTAAAACTCTTAAGCGGTGTCAATGTGAAAGTTAAGGATTAAAAATGTTTGATTTTTTCTATAAACGACCATATCTTTTATATACAATCATAGTCGGTTTTTTTGTGATGGGGATCATTGGCTTGATTACACTTCCCAAAAACCTATTTCCAGATGCAAACAGACCCCAAGTTGTAGTCATCACAAAAATTCCCGGAGCCACAGCCCAAGTTGCAGCTAATACAGTCTCAAAACCGATAGAAGAAGAGATTGCCAGACTTGGATTGATTAGAGATGTCAGTAGTGTAAATGTTGCGAACTTTTCGATAGTAAAAGCTGAATTTGAGTATAAAAAAGGATTGAACGCAGCAGCGGTTGATGTGGCAAATGCTCTAAGTATTGCCAAATCAAAACTCCCATCCAATGCAAAACCAGCCATCTATACGGTAGGAGATTTTACACTGCCTGTTGATATTTTGTCATTGAGTCCAAAAAATAAAAATATTTCGATATCAGATATCAGAAAAATCTCTGACAGCTTTATAAAACCCTATCTTTTGAGCAACCCTAAGATTGGAAATGTCGAAGTTTTTGGAGGATACCAAAGCTCTATCAATATAGAGGTTGATCCGTTTTTAGCCAAAAAATATGGGGTAGATTTCGACAAGATTGCAAAAGCTATAAGATCACTTGATAGAGATATACCCATAGGATTTGTAAAAGGAGACGATGATTTTTATACCATCTCATACTATGGAGAGAGGGCAAATATCCAAAAGTTAAAACAGCTTCATATATTGCCAAATGTAAGCCTAAGTGATATTGCAGATGTTAAATGGAGTTACAAAAAAAGGACAAGCGGATACCTTGGAAACGGTAAAGAGTCTATCGCTCTTGCC
>CAZYJF010000150.1:0-3942 GCA_964647715.1 uncultured Sulfurospirillum sp.
CTAAACCACATTTTTCCTACACTTTTTTGTTTTATAATGGTGATGAACGAAATAAAAAGGAGTTCATTATGAAAAAAGCATTTAACAGGTTCTCATTAGTATTGACCGTTATGCTTATCGGTTTTGGTTGTAGTAGCGATGGGGTAGTTGAGAATAAGCAGTTTAAAGATGCGAGGAGTTTGGTAGATTCGTTAGCTTCGTATAGTGAAACTAACAAAGCAAAAGATTCACAGACACAGTCACTTGGTGAAAGTTCTGGGTTTGCAGTAGCAGATGATTATAACTTTTCACATCCTATGGTTTTGGACAATGAAGGAAATCTAGAAAAAGGTGGTATCTTTAGATTTGTCAACAAAGAGGGACATGATGTGGAGCTAGAAGCACAAGATGAAAATGTCGTACTGATAAAGGTGGACTTAAATGGTGATGGGCAATTTAGCGAAGATGAGATCATCACAGATAAGTTTAAACCCATACAGATCACTCCTCCTCACGGTGGTAGTATCGCATCTAGCATATTTGGTGACGCTTTAAAAGCGAAACTTGACGCTGTAGAAGGATCTGCCAACTATGTTGCTGATGATGAAAAGATTTTGGTGGAAATTTCCCTGTTTGAGCCTGATTTTATCTATCCTGTAGAGATACAGACAGTAAATGCAACTGGTGGAGCCAGTGTAGATGGTAACGGGAATGTAACTTACTTTTATAACGGTAAAGAAGTGAGCAAAGAGCAGATGCAACAGATACAAAAAAGATATGAAGCCAACCAAAAAAGGCGAAATCTCTATCGTGCCAAGGTCATTAGAGATGATATTGAAGAGTTTTTACTAGCAAACAATATCGCAAAAAATGACTCTATAAAGCACTCTATCGAAGAAGGAATTAGACGATTTCAATTGTCTCTTACAAAACAAGAGATAAAAGATCTTGCAAATGCAAACAAAGATTGGATTTCTGCCATTGATCTATTCATAGCTCCAAGTGATGAGGCATCTTGAGCATAAAATCTTCTAAAGATTACTTGCTCATATGATCTAGATCATAGTTTACGATCTTCCCCTCAAGAGTCTTCAAAAAAGCCTCTACATCGGCTATCTCTTGAGGGTTAAACTCATCTCCTATCTGGTATTTACTCATGATCCTTATCGCCTCTTTTAGCTCCTTGATCTCGCCGTTGTGAAAATAGGGAGCTGTTTTTGTGATATTTCGCAAGATCGGAACTTTAAATTTTCTGTCATCATCTTTTCCCAAAAAACCACCGGTGTTTGCAAAAGGAAAGGGATCGTTTTTGAAGATATCGCTAATCGATCTTCTAAGCGGAAAGTGCTGGATACTTTGACCTCCCACACTCATACCGGTATGACAGCCTTTGCATCCCTTTTGGATAAAGAGATTCATCCCTCTTTTTGCACTAGCACTAATCGCTTCATCATCCCCCTCCAAAAAACGATCATATGCACCTCTTGTAAGCAGAGTTCTCTCATATGCACCTATGGCTTTTTGGATATTTTCAAAAGTGATACTCTCATCCTCCTTGCCAAAGACATTGTCAAAATCCTCTACATACTCAGGAATTTCTTTTAATCTTTGGACTGCAAGCTTTGGAGTGATATTCATCTCAAAAGGTGCCTGCATGGGTCCTGCTGCTTGCTCCTCAACATCTTTGGCTCGTCCATCCCAAAACTGCCTCTTTGCCAGTGCGGCATTTAAGACTGTCGGGGAGTTTAAATGTTTTGGATTTGCAAGGGAGTGAAAACCGATAGCAGTCGGGCGATTGTCATCGCCTCCTTCTTGCAAGCTATGACAATTTGCACAACTGATTGTCTTGTCTTTTGAGAGGATAGGATCAAAAAAGAGTTTTTTACCAAGATCGATCTTTTGAACACTCAAAGGATTTTGTGGATTGTTGGCTACCTTTAAAAGCTCTTTGTAGCTTGTAGGCACGGCTGAAAGCCCGTGGTTTAGAGCATATTCTCTTAACTCTTGATCTTTCATATATCTGATCTTCTTTGGCGGTATCATCCACAAAATGCCGTAAATTGTGATAATGCTTAAAATAGTAAGAATTGTTATCTTTGGAATTATCCTCATCTTCTACTCCTTTATAGTAAGGATCTATGAGTATTGTAACATTCACCAAAGTGTGAGATCAAGTGATTTTTATCACGAAAGGAATTTTCTTTTAGCACTATCGGAATGTTTTGACCAACTCTTTTGGATAGACTCCATAGACTTTAAAAAAGAGTTTGCTAAAGTGACCTTGATGTTTGTAACCTACCATCTTAGCCACTTCACCTATCGTGTATGTCTGCTCTTTTAGTAGCAAATTTGCCTCTTCTAGACGCAATCTTTGGATATATCCATAAATCGTCGTCTTATAGACCAATTTAAATACCCTTTTTAGTTTGGAGCTATTGGTTGCACAAAGTCGTGCCAATGTCGCGATAGGAGGAGGGGAGATGAAATCCCTCAAGAGGATCTCTTTTGCTCTTTTGGCAAGTGCTATATCCTCGGCGGTTATGGTTTTTGCTATGATATCGAGCAGTTCAAAACGGTGCAACATAAACTCTATGATTAACTTTTGGGCTCTAAGACTTCTCATACTTCTTTCACTCTCAACAGATATGATCTTTTGAACAAGATAGAGAGATAACGCATCGAGAGGTTTTTGATCTACGAGTTTCAAAGAGTGCCTCTCTCGCAAAAGTGTATATAGATAATCGATAGGCTCTTCATCAAATCCACTAAGATATCGTTTTAGAAAAAAGTCGGCGACAAAGAGGATGAAAACTTCAGTGCACTTTTTGGAAGAGAGAGTAATCGTCATATCCTGCAAAGATGATACATAGATAGATACACTTGCTGCACTCTGTTTGAATGAGATGTCTTTGATATGATCTTCTATCAGACACTCCCCCTCCTTTACCAAAACCACCATCACAAAAGAGTCTATATTTTTGAGTCTTATCTCTTGGCTTGTATCATAAAGTGTACCGTTAAAAAACAAGACTCCGTTGGATATATCTATCCGCCTGAAAAATGAATCAACTTTTCTAAAAATTTCTGTGATCTTATACCTAGTATCGGTGATATTGAAAAAGAGGCTCTCCATATCTATAATCCATAATAATTCTTCACCCGCCGTTCAAAATCCTCATCGCTGAGCTCTTTTCGCATCGGTATGAATTTACTAGCCTTATCACCTGCTGTTTTTCGTGCGGGAGAGTTTGGATCTTTGATGATCTCTTCTATCATCACAGCTATTTGTGTGGCATCGTTTCCACTATTGATCTGCTCCAAAATTTTTGGCAGGAGCGAAGAGGAGATTTTGGCATAGGGTGAGTTTTTATCGCCGATATGCTCATTTACCACAAGATTTGATTTGGCAAAATCGGTATCAAAAAACCCTGGTAGTATCGAGTGAACTCGTATATTAAATGGCTCTAGTTCATACCGCAAAGAGTCAGTAACCCCCTCAAGTGCATATTTGCTCGCATTGTAAAGTGTAAAAAGAGGCAATCCTATCTTCCCAAGAAATGAACTGATATTGATAATCACTCCCCCTCCCCCTTTTCTCATAAGAGGAATGACGGCTCTACACATCCTAAGTGCTCCAAAAAGATTGATATCAAACTGCTCAAACATCTCCTCTTCACTCACCTCCTCCACAGATGAGACCAAACCATATCCGGCATTGTTTACGAGTATATCAAGATCTTCTATGTTCGCTATCGCCTCTTTTATAGATGAGGGATCGGTGATATCAAGATGAATGGGAATTAGGTTTTTGGAAGCAAAGCTGGAGAATTTTTGCTCATCTCTGCTCCCCGCATAGACTTTGTAACCTCTCTTCGAGAGATAAACCGCACTCTCTTTACCCATTCCCGTGCTACAGCCTGTGATAAGGATAGATTTCTGCTCTTTCATAGTGAAGATTATAGT
>CAZYJF010000151.1:0-3930 GCA_964647715.1 uncultured Sulfurospirillum sp.
TATCTAGTGTAAAAGATGGAAATATCTCTTTTGGAGTCTTTTGATAAGCCCATATGCCAACAAGAAATGTTAGAATAAAAAGCAGATAATTGATTCGGCTGTTGTTTGTGAAGAATTCTATTATTTTTGAAAACATTAGGATATTATACATAAAAATAGTAAAGGAGCTAGAGTGGAAGCAGATAAGATTTGTAAAGAAGGAAGGGTCATCAAGTGTGTAAAAGAAGAGACCATTGAGTATAAAAAGGCTCTAAAAAGATTACAAGTAGAACTACTAAAGTTTCAAAATTATGTCAAAGAGCAAAATCTAAAAGTTCTCATCATCTTAGAGGGAAGAGATACAGCAGGCAAGGGTGGTACGATAAAAAGATTGACCGAGCATCTAAATCCAAGAGGTGTTAGAATCGTAGCACTAAACAAACCTACTGAGACTGAAAGAACTCAGTGGTACTTTCAAAGATATGTAGCTCACCTTCCAAGTGGAGCAGAGATGGTCTTTTTTGATAGATCATACTATAACCGTGCAGGGGTTGAGCCTGTTATGGGCTTTTGTACCCAAAAAGAGCATGAACAGTTCTTAGAAGATGTGCCAAAGTTTGAGAGATTGCTTGTTGGCAGTGATATTATGCTTTTTAAATACTACCTTTCCATATCCAAAGAGGAGCAGGCAAAAAGATTGCAAGCAAGAATCGACGATCCTCTAAAGCAGTATAAAATTTCACCCATAGATATGAAAGCACAAGAAATGTGGGATGCATACACCAAGGCAAAAATCCAAATGTTCAAACACTCAGATATACACGAAGTACCATGGACTATCATCAAAACCGATAACAAAAAGCAAGCAAGATTAAATGTGATAAAGCACATACTTTCAAGAGTCAATTACCCAGATAAGATCAGTGATGATAAGTTAAAAGTAGATAAAAAAATAGTATTAACTTCAAAAGAGGTGATTAAGAGTTACGAATAAACATAACTATTAAAATAATTTGACTAGTACTGTTTTTTATGTTATTATATTAATAAAATTACTTAAGGATTTTATTAATGTTCCATAGATCTGTTTCACTTGTGTCGTTTTTTATTTTAGCTAGCCTTACTTTTAGCGGATGTGGTGGTGAAAATGGTGTAAAGATTGATGATCTTAGCACTAAAGATACACAACCACTATCGAGAAATAGTGTAGCTATCAACACCCCAGCATCCAAGAAGAAAGAGGCAAGAGTGGATAAAGATATCACTCAACAAGCCACTAAAATTGATGAAAAAATTGACTTAGCAGATCAAAACATCAGCTATTCTCTTGTTTTTGAAAAATCCTTTACAAGCTTGGGAAATATTAAAGCAGTCAGCAACATTGATACAAACAACATCCTATATCTTGGTTATGACAAAGGTCTTGCAAAGGTAGAATTTTCAAAGACTAAAGAGTTTTCACTACTAAAAGAGTTAGAAGGGCTCTACTATATTGAAGATCTTGTAAATATCAGTGAAGGTGATTGTGTCGTCGTTAGTAATGGTTATCATGGATTAAAAACCAGCGATGCAAATATAACGACGATAGAGGATATCAATGTCACACTATCGGGTGGTTGGGCAGGAGATATTGAGTATTTTAAAGATTTAAATTTTTATGTGGCATATGGATCTGCTGGAATTGAGCTCTTGCACTTTGATAGCAATAGAAATATCATAGAGACTGCCAACTTTCAACCTAGTGGTTATATTCAGTCAATCGAGGTGAGTGCTGATGAGATGATAGCTTTTGTGAGTGCTGGTTATGGAGGAATTGATATCTTGGATTTAATAGATAAAAATATCTCTGTGATATCTTCCATAGATACGAATGATTGGGTATATGATCTCTCATACGATGAAGATGATGCCGTCTTATATGTAGCTGCGGGAAAAGATGGAATTCAACTTTATGATCTAAATATCGCAAACCAACCAAAGCTATTGCAAAGATATGATATAAATAGCACAATCAACCATGTGAAAATTCTTCAAGATAAAGATATGCTCATAGCTTCAGATGATAACAACACTCTATACACTTTCACTACAAAAGATAAAGATAGTTTAAAATTAAAGTCGAAATTATCATTAGAAGGTGCAGTAAATCAGATAAGTTACGAAGCCTCTTTGAGAGAACTCTTCATCGCTACAAGCAAAGGACTCTTTGTCTATACTCTAAACAAGGAGTAGTTATAATAACTACATGAAAGAACTCTTTTTAGTAAGACATGCCAAAAGCTCGTGGGATGACCCAAGTCTTAGTGATTTTGATCGTCCTTTAAATGATAGAGGCTTATATGATGCTCCATTGATTGCCAATGAGTTAAAAAAAAGATCTGTTAAGCCTGATCTGCTCATATCATCACCTGCCAACAGAGCCAAGACCACTGCTAAGATCATAGCTAAAACTCTTGGGGTCAAAGATATCGACTTTAAAGATAGTATCTATGAGTCGAGTGATTTTAATTTGATGATGATTATCAAAGAGCTTGATGATAATATCAAAAGTGCCATGATAGTAGGTCATAACCCAGCTTTGACGATGCTTGTAAATAAGCTAAGTTCATTTACACTTGACAATCTAAAAACTTGTGGTGTAGTATCACTCAAACTTGATTCTTGGCAAGACCTCACGCCTTATCAAGCCAAGTTAAACTTCTATATCTATCCGAAAATGTTCAAATAATGGCACTACTAGATCTAATAGACATCTCAAAAGCATACGAGAGTAAAAAGATTCTTTGCAATATCAACTTCTCCATCAATGAGGGAGAAAGAGTCGCCATCATCGCCAAAAACGGTGGTGGTAAATCGACACTGATGAAGATAGTGCAGGGGATTTTAGACTTTGATGAAGGAAGAAGAGTTATAGGCTCAAACACCACTGTAGAGATGCTAGATCAAAATCCAAAGTTTGAAGATGGTATCAGTGTAAAAGAGGCGATAAAAAGAGAGTTAAAAGAACTCTATGAGGCAAGAAAGAGATTTGATGAGGTGAGCCAAAGCTTAGCAGAAGACTTTGAAAACAAAGAACTTCTTGATGAACATTCCACTCTTACAAACTTCTTAGATCATCACAATGCTTGGAGTCTAGATGATAGAATCGAGCGGGTCTTAGTAGAGTTTTCCCTAAAAGAGTATGAAGATAGATTGGTTGAGTCACTAAGTGGAGGAGAGCAAAGAAGAGTAGCTCTTGCTTCACTTCTTCTAAAAAAGCCTGATCTTCTTTTGCTTGATGAGCCGACAAACCACCTTGATGTCTATATGGTGGAGTTTTTGGAACAGATGCTTTTAAATGAAAAATTTACACTACTTTTCATCTCTCACGATAGATACTTTATCGACAATATCGCCACAAGAAGCATAGAGATAGAAGATTGTAAGTTAAGAAATTTCAAGGGTGGATATAGTGATTATATCAGACAAAAAGAGGAGCTTATAAGATCTCTTCAAAGCTCTCACGAAAAACTCTTAAAACTACTAAAAGCTGAAGAGGAGTGGCTTCATAGGGGAGTAAGAGCAAGGCTAAAACGAAATGAGGGGCGAAAAGAGAGGGTGATGAAGCTAAGAGAGGAGGCGAAGAAGAACCCTTCAGTGATACGAAAGATGAAGCTTGAACTTGAGAGAGAGAAGAAGCATTTTAACCAAAGTGAAGGAGTCAATCGTCAAAAGATGCTCTTTGAGATAGAAGACTTATGTGTAGAACTTGGTGGAAAAACCTTGATAAAAGATTTTAGTACCAGAATACTAAGAAATGATAAAATCGCCATCGTAGGAAAAAATGGAGCTGGAAAATCTACACTCTTAAAGACAATCTTAGGTCAGGTAAAACCCAAAAGCGGTGTGATAAAAATGGGTGAGTTTAAAGTAGGCTATTTTGACCAACACAGAGATATGCTAAATGATGAG
>CAZYJF010000152.1:0-3915 GCA_964647715.1 uncultured Sulfurospirillum sp.
CTTTTTGGGAGCTTTTAAGAGTCTGTTTTGTCTAAGCGATAATTCACAGTAATTGTTCACCCTAATTCTCGCAAGTTCAGCCTCTTTTGTATCATAAAAGATTTCAGGAAGTTTGTATGAGAGCCACAGATATAAAGATATCTTCTTTACCTCATCCTCAGCTTTTAATAGATCAAGCTCTGTTTTTGCTATTTTTGAGATATCTATTGAATACTTGTATGGAACTTTTTCATTTTTTATAATCGCTTTGATATAAAAGATAAAAGCTCTTTTAATTAGAGGTGACTTGATAGTAACTGGTGCATTAGAGAGCATGAATCTAAGCTCAAGGCTTAGTTCTTTATAGCTATCCAATAAAGCAGATAACTCCAGCATAGAGGATATATTGGCTGCGACAAAAGGACCTTGAAAATTCATATGTTTTGCATAGTATGAGAGTATAGTTGTTAAATTATTGCTCTTTAAAAGTTCTGAGAGTGAGAGAACTTGCTCTGTGGTAGCTTTAACACGAAATGGGGGTTTGATAGTCTTTAGTGGAGCATTGAAGTTCTTTTTGATGAAGTTGTAACTCTCTTTGTTTGTAGCTCCAATCAATCCACTCTCATGGTGTCCATATCTTCCAGCTCTTCCAATGATTTGGACTATCTCATTTGGTGTTAACTCTCTTTGTTCTTTACCATCAAATTTGGTATGAGTAGTAAAAAGAAGGGTTTTTATAGGTAGATTCAAACCCATAGCGATAGCATCTGTAGCTATTAGTAAATCACTTCTTTTTTCACGAAATCTCTTAGCTTCTTCTTGTCTTACCTCAGGAGAAAGATTTCCATAGATTACAGATATACTGTGATTTTTAGAGAGTTTGGATTTCAATCTATGCACTTCACTTCTAGAGAATGTTATCAATGCAGTGGAGGGTTCTAGATGTTTCAAAGAGGTAGCAGTTGGGAGCATCTTTAAAGGAGTTTTTCTTTTGAATTTTTCAACTCTTAAATCTTCTCCCAAATATGAAGCTATCTTTTTAACAGCTTCTAGTGCATTTACACTTCCAGTCATGATGATTTTTTTTGCTGGAGCTCCAACGATTGCATTGATCCAAGCCCAACCTCTATCTACATCATCAATCATCTGTATCTCATCTATGATACAAAGATCAACCTCCATCGAGTAGTTAAGCATCTCTATAGTGGAGCAGATATGACCTGCATCCTCATCGATTCTCTCTTCCTCGCCTGTGATTAGACTCACTGGAATTTTATTCTCTTTTAATTTTTGGTAATTCTCTAGTGCCAGAAGCCTAAGAGGTGCTAGATATACACCACAATCAGCCTCCATTAGTTGATTCATCGCTTTGTATGTTTTGCCACTATTTGTAGGTCCTACATAAAATACAAGCTCTCTTTTAATCTCTCTAGCTCTTGGAAATAGTGATTTTAAATCGCAGTTAAGGAGCTTATTTAACTCCTCCTGCCATGATAGTTTTTCTCTTGCCATGATAAATCATAGCAAATTTTTCCCTAAAGTTTTGGAATTCTAAGCTTTTGACCAACATAGATTCTATTTTTATTTCTAATTAAATCTCTATTAGCTTTCAAAATTTTCTTATAAGCACTAGCTCTACCATAAGCTCTTTTAGCAATACGAGAGAGAGTATCACCTCTTCTTACTACGATAAATCGCATTGAGTCTTTTCTAACTTTAAGCTCTTTTTTTATACTTTTTGTGTACTTGCTTTTGGTATCACTTGAACTTACACTTTTTATAATAGAGCCTATCTCCTCTTGTAGCTTATTGATATTATTACTATCGTATGAGGACTTATTGATGATTACTTTATTAAAAGTATCATTTTTCTTCTTCTCTTGAGCTTTTAATTTACTTGCATCTAGCTCTTTTATAGGACTGTCATTTAAGTTTTGTTCTTCTTCTACTTGCATAAGGCTTTGAGTAAGTAAGTCACTCCCATCTTTCTCTTTATTCTGATTTGAATCATTCAACTCTTGCATCTGATCTATCATCATTTGCAAAATCTCTTGCATCTCATCCTCTGTATAGAGTTTTTGTCCTGAGCTGTTTTTTTCTATGGTTTTCTCCTCTTTTGGACTTACTTTACTTTGGTTTTTATCATCTTTCTTTTCTACTGTTTTAATCTCTCTTGCTTCATTGACGATTAGAGTTTGTTTTGGCATCTCTTTAGGGTTGAGCATCTTTTTTAGATATATCCCAAGTAACAAAATAGCTCCAAATAGTAAAAAAATGGTTAGAATTTTTATCAATAGATCTAAAAAATTTATGCTCTTGTTTTTACCCATCTATGCTCCCTTTTTATTTGTATCTATATATATCGGCATTTTTAATTTTCTTTTTGCACTACTGTTGTAAGACCAAGAAGTTTCCATGCTTGAAATCCACCTCTGTAATATTTAAGCTTTGATGCAGGAAAGCCAAACTTAATCAACTCTTTTATTAGTCTAGGAGATTGATCACACCAAATACCATTGCAAAAAAGAACTAAAGTTTTTGCATTTTTATATGATCCATCTTCAGCTTTGCCAAGAACTTTTAAAATCTTCTCCCTCTTTTTCTTATCGTCATCCTCAAAGATATTATATGGGATATTGATAGCTGAAGGAATTGTCTCTATCTCATACCAAGAGGCTAGCCTTGCATCTACAATCAAAGCATCTTTATCTCTCATATAATCTACAAACTCAAGCTCACCAATCGTCTCTACCCCATTTGCAGCACTTTTTGGATGGATACAAAATGGTGGACACTCTCTTGAAGTTTTTGTGTAATCATCACTTAGTAGATGATTTGTATCTTGAATTCTTTGAACTTTGATTTTATGACCTTGGTGGTAGGTATAGAAGTAGGGTAGATCTTTTTTTATTTTGACCAAATACTCCTCATCTGCAAAAAGATATCCAAAAAGTGAAATGAACACAAAAAATACTCTCATCAATACTCCTTTACCCTCTCAGCAATACTTACAGCTTGGTTCATAAGATTTAGTAGCTTTTTTGACTCACCTTTGAGATCTTTAAGCTCATCGATACTCAAAGACTCTTTACTAAAAACAGGGTTTAGTTTTTCCCATAATTTAGCTACCTTTTTATATGCAGTTATTATCTTCTTGTTTGCTGGTTTTGGTATATGTTTTGAAGCATTTCCATGCATTAGTTCATCAAGTGAGTTTTGAAATAGAGTGATATCTTCAAAAAGCCTCTTTTTGGCATTCTCTTTATCAAGGTTTAGATCAAAACTAAATCTATCTTTTGTCATCTTCACTATTAGCATTCTTTGACGACCTGCAAGATCGACTATTTGCATCCTTGCTTTTTGTAAAAAGTTATATTCATTCTCTTTTTTTAGTGATTGCACAAGGGAATTTGATGCATTTAAAAGCTCAATATTATGTAGCAGTATATACTCTATATCGCCACCGTTTTTTAAGAGCTTTAGTAGCTCCTCTTTAAAGGGTTTCCAAATCTTTTTGACCTTTGAACAGACTTTTTTGCTATCTTTGCTTTTGCACATAAGAAGTTTGGAGTTTTTATCTCCAAACTCAAGCTCTTTTAGTGATCTTTCATAGACTCTTATTTCATCTTTAAGTTCATCTTTGGCATTTGCTTCAAAGCTAAGAGCCAAAGCATTTAAACTTAGAAGTTGACTAAGCATTCTTTGACGACCTGCGATGTTGATAGTATGAGCGCTCTCTTTAGTGATTTGTAGATCACTATCAACTAGCTTTGTTAAAGAGTCTTTTTTTTGTTCTGGTTTAACAGTACTTAGACCAACGATTTCCCAAAACTGCATACCTCCTCGATAATATCTCATCTTACTCTTTGGATATCCAAGTCTTATGAGTGATTTCATCAGTGCAACAGCTTGCTGATCCCAAGGACCATTATCAAA
>CAZYJF010000153.1:0-3912 GCA_964647715.1 uncultured Sulfurospirillum sp.
TTGAGTGTGGAGTTTGTGACCAAAGTGGAGAGTGTGAGCTTCAAAACTATACTCTCTATATGAATATCAATGAACAAAAATATGCAATTCCTGATACTTACAGACCGATAAGAGATTGGGGTTTGATGAAGTATGATGCCTCTTTATGTATCGTTTGTGAAAAGTGTATCACAATCTGTAAAGATATGATTGGAGATAGTGTTTTAAAAACGGTTCCAAGAGGTGGAGAGAGCCTTCCAAAAGAGTTGAAAGAGCAGATGCCAAAAGATGCATATGCCATGTGGAACAAGCTTCAAAAATCAATCATCGGTACTGTAAATGAAGATAACTCTCTTGAGTGTCAAGATTGTGGTGAGTGTATTGCTGTTTGTCCAGTAGGAGCTCTTGTGAGCAGTGATTTTCAATACACATCCAATGCATGGGAGTTAGAAAAAATTCCAGCATCCAATCCTCACAGTAGTGACTGTTCACTAATGTATTATGATGTTAAAAGAGACAAAATTTATCGAGTTACAAATGATTTTCATTATGTCTCATTAAGTGGAGCAGCTAGATTTGGATTTGATTTTGAAAACAGGGTTGAGAAAAAGGATGAAGAGGCATTCCAAAAAGCTATCTCATTTGTAAAAGATGAAGCAGATAGTATTAAGTTTAATAGTTTTATCACTAATGAAGAGGCGTTGATTCTTCAAGAGTTAAAGAAAAAGTATAATCTAAAATTAGTCAATGATGATGCGTATAAGTATCAGCAATTTTTAAAAGCCTACTCAAGTACAAGTGGAAGTTCACTGTATAGTGGTGACTTAAACAGTATCAAGAGTTCGAATTTTATCGTAGTGGTTGGATCACATCTTAGATATGATGCTCCAGTAGTTGGGTTTGCTGTAAATAATGCGATGACTATGAATAAGGGTGCGGGACTCTATTTTCATTCAGTTTGTGATTCAGTTGTACCAACTTTCTCAAAAAATATGAATCATATTAAAAACGAAGTTGGAAGCGAAGAGCATGTTTTAGCTTTCATACTTGATAAGTTTAATAAGATTGCTAGGGATGGTGAGGGTGAAAAACCTGATGCACTTCCAAAAGAGATCGAGAAGGTTTTAAAAGATATTGATCTAAAATCTATCGGTATCGCAGAGGAATTTGATGAGACACTAACGAAGATGCTAGCTAAGAAAGATAGCTTCTCACTAGTTTTAGGAAGTGATCTTTACACTCATCCAAAAGCTTTAAATATAGCAAAACTTGCAGGACTCATTGATAGATATACAAACTTTGATGTAACTATTATCCCTAGTTCTACGAACACTCTTGGAGTTTCACTTATTTGTGACTTGGATGAGAGTGAGGGAGAAAAAACTCTTGCATATAATGAAGATGGAGATTTTGTTTTGAGTGCATTAGGAGATGGTGATCTTGATATGCCAGCTCTTAATCAACAAGAGGGAACTTTTACTTCAATAAATAAAAAGGTCGTTCCTACAAATGCAGCTGTGAGTTATCATGGATATAATCTCAATGACTTGGCAAATGGACTTGGACTAGAAGCTAACTTAACTATAGACTATACTCAAAAACTTCCTCGTTCAAAAGGCTTTATGGCAGCACATTTTGATGCTCTTCCAAACTTCTACGATAATGCTGGGAATGAGATAAGAGGATATGATCTAAAAGTAAAGTCTATAAAAGTTGATGAGAAGATGGAGAAATTATCTAAAGTTGAAAAACTTAAAGGTGATGTAATCTATCTTTCTAATCCAATCAATCAATTTAGTCCATTTACAAATAAGGCTCATCAGTTAAAAAGTGAAGCTGCACTATATGTATCAAGTGAGTTTTTAGAGGCAAATAAATTGAGTGAAGGTGATGAAGTGGAGATCAAAAACAAACAAGGAGCTGTGAAAGTTAAAGTAGAGCTTGATAAGCAACTTGAGTGTGAAATTCCATATCTAGGTACATATGATAGAGATGTAGATAGCGAGGCTCTTTTTGAAGGGTATAGATTTAATACAGCAACAATAAGGAAGGTGTAATATGGATTATATTATTGGAACAATAATCAATGTCTTGGTAGTTCTTTTGGTATTTTCTGCACTTGCAGGAATTACAACATATTTTGAAAGAAAGGTTCTTGCTTTTATGCAAAGAAGATTAGGTCCTATGCATGTTGGACCTTATGGTATATTACAAGTAGCAGCTGACGGTATCAAGCTATTTACAAAAGAGGATATTATCCCTCAAAATGCGATAAAACCTATCTTTATGATAGCTCCGGTTATTGCGGCGGCAACTGCATTTATAGCTATGAGTGCTGTTCCATTTTTGCCAGATTTCAAACTACCTTTTAGTGACCATGTAGTTCATCCAATTGTTTCTGATATAAATATTGGTGTTTTATTTGTAGTTGGTGTGATGGCAGTTGGAATGTATGCACCACTTCTAGGAGGTATGGCTTCGACTAATAAATGGTCACTTTTAGGAGCTGCAAGAACTGTAATTCAAATGCTCTCATTTGAAGTAGTGACAGGATTGTCACTCATTGCACCTTTGATGATGGTGGGATCACTTTCACTTATTGATATCAATAATTACCAGGCAACTCACGGATGGATCGTTTTTGCTCAGCCTGTTGCATTTATTTTGTATTTAATCGCCGGATATGCTGAGACAAACAGAACACCATTTGATCTTCTTGAACACGAAGCGGAAGTTGTAACAGGTTATGCGACAGAGTATAGTGGTATGAGATGGGGACTTTTTGCAATCGGTGAGTATGCAAATATGTTTACGGTTGCTTTTGTTGCTGCACTGGTATTTTTGGGTGGATTTAATCCTTGGGGATTTATTCCTGGTGGTTTGGCTATCATTATAAAAGTATCAATATTGATCTTTTTGTTTTTATGGGTAAGAGCTGCTTGGCCTCATGTAAGACCAGATCAATTGATGTGGCTTTGTTGGAAAGTGTTGATGCCTTTGGCAATAGTCAATATACTTATAACCGGTTTAGTTTTAATTTAGGAGTGAAATATGATGGATTTAAAGAATTATAACAATAGAAATATATCGAACGATTATATCTATATACATGTGGAAGAGACTCCTAAAACTTGGCAGGATAAGTTTAAAAGAGTTGTTCAAAGATCATTAAAAGGTGAACTTTTTGTAGGTCTTTGGATTGTATTTCGTGAAATGATTAAGTTTGATATACATACAGTTAAGTACCCTATGGAAAAACTTCCTATATCACCAAGATTTAGAGGTATTCATGAGATAAAGAGACTTCTTGATAGTGGAAACCAAGCGTGTATTGGTTGTGGTCTATGTGAGAAGATTTGTATTTCAAATTGTATTGAGATCAAGACAAAATATGGAGCAAAGGGTAGAAAGGTAGTAAATAGTTGGACTTTAAATCTAGGAAGATGTATTTACTGCGGGTATTGTGCTGAAGTTTGCCCTGAACTTGCTATTACTCATGGACAAGAGTATGAGGCGGCAAGTGAACAAAGAGCAGCATTTATGGGAATGGCTGATTTGGTGACACCTATGGATATATTTAAGGCTGGTAAACAAACTGAATTTCAAGGATTTGGAGCAGTTAGTCCAAATGCAGATGAAAATATTAGAAAAACGCCGTTGGCATATTAAAGGATGAGTGATGTTTGAAACTATTGCATTTTATCTGTTTGCAATCTTGACAATAGGGAGTTTTCTTGTTGTTGTCTTTAGTAAAAATGCCTTATATGCTATGAGTGCATTGGCTGCGGGAATGATTTTGATATCAGGTTTTTTCTTTTTACTTGATGCTGATTTTTTGGGTATTGTTCAAATCATTGTATATACAGGAGCTGTAATGGCTTTATATGCATTTGGAATGATGTTCTTGGATTCAACAACAGATATAAAAGAGAA
>CAZYJF010000154.1:0-3901 GCA_964647715.1 uncultured Sulfurospirillum sp.
GACTTATATATATGCCCGTTATCATCGGCAAAGTAGATATTTTCTTCACTATCTATAGTAACTCCCTCTTGAGCAAAAGGGGGGAGTTTGATCTTAGAGACTATTTTTCCCTTTTTTAGATCATACTTTAACAAAAGATCTTCATGATCACTTACTACATAGAGATATCCGTTATAGTAATCAAGTCCGGCAAGATCTTTTATCCTTAGATCGATTAAGCTTTTTATCTCTCTTTTTTTATCACCTCTTTTGTCAATAAGCAGAATAACGGAAGGATCTTTTTTGGGTAGGAATTTTCTTGATTGATTTGTTAAAGCGATATGATTGTCGATAAGTGTAATCCCCTCAAGACCATTTTTTTTCCAATCCTTTTTTAGTATCAGTTTTCCTTTATACTCTCTTTTTATCTTGATCTTGGCTCTTTTTTTTAGACTCTTTTGGGAGAGTAGAAGGATATTATCTTTTCCCTCGACTGCAAGGAAGAGTTTTCCATCTTTATCATCACAGGCTATACCCTCAAAGTTGTGTTTTGGATAAAATGCTCTGTTTAAGAGTTTGCCCTCTTTTGAGAGTTCATAGACTCTTCCTTCATCACCTACGACAAATAAAGAGTCTCTTTTTTTTGAGTAGCATATCCCTGAAGCTTCAGGAATATCTGCTATTTTTTGAAGAGTTAATGGAGCTTTTTTTTGTTCACAAGCAAGCAGTGTAACTGCAAGCAAAGGTAAGATATATAATCGTCTAAAAATCATACTCAAATCTAACTTGCATGATATCTGGTGTATCTAAACCTACAATATCAAGGTCACTTTTGATGTAGTTTGCCTCTAATCTTGCATTTTTGTTTAAGTACCAATTTAGTGCAAGTGTATATTCAAGATAATCATCATCCCCTAGATTAAAGTCAGCTATATCCAAAGAGCTTACCCTTAGAGCACTCTCTATGGCTCCTAAGCCTTGAAGTGTTGAGAAATTAAAAGGATTTTTTGGCTTGACTCTTGAAAGTGTTGCACTTTTATTTTTAAATCTCTTGTGATCATCGGTGAGAAAATATGAGATCTGTGCATACCACCCTGAAGCTTTGAAATCATTTTTAAACTCATCTTCAATATCTTCTGTGATATATTCACTCATAAATGAAACTCTATTAGCTTGCCAATACCCCTCGATGCCATACCTCTTTGAGTTATCTGCATGTTTGACTTTTGTCTTTATATATTTTCCTGCCATGTGTGATTCTGGTCTTGCTTTGAACTTTCTTTTATGGGAGTCATGATCATCATATGCCACACTTGCACCTATATGCCAAAGAGAGTGTTTATCATAATGTTTTGTGAGTGTTGATCTTGAAGCAATCGTGTAGTTATGATGTGAGCTTTTATAATCATTGATAGACTGTCCAAAAGCACCAATATCAAAAGTCATACTCAAACCATCTCCTAGTTTATTATAATAGCCTAGATTGAGACCTAGTTTTCTATCATTGATAAAGATATCACTTAGTGATCTCTCCATGAAGCTATTATATTTTAAACTTGTTAAAGCTTCCAATCCAAAAGGCTCTTTGATATGTCCTGCTTTTATACTTAAACAGTTTTGTGTCTGATATTTTAGATATATATCTTTCCATTTTCCACCTCTTGGAAATGAGTACTCAACTTCATATGATAAATCTTCCATCAAGTCACCCTTTAGGCTAACTCTAGCTCTTCTTAGCTCACTATCACTACTATCTTTTGTCCATCCCGCATCCAAAAAGATAGATGAGACTACTTTGATATTTGGATAACTTTTACTTGAAGGCTCTTTAGCAAAAAGAGCAAGAGATGAGAGTACTAAAACTGATAAAACTTTTTTCATGATACCACCTGTGTAAATAAATTTTTTAAAAATTGCCATAAAACGCCATCGCCTTTTTCCATACTAAAAATTGCAAATAATACGCTTACTATTAACCCCGTTGCAAATGCGGTATAAGCTCTTCTAAGCCACCTGTATTTGAGGTTGATCTCACTTCCAAGCATATGCAAATGTTTGATGATATGCTCTTGAGTTAAACCTTTGTCACTGATTACTCTATGGACATTATGTACATATTCATCAGGAGAGATAGTCGCCATATCTTGAAAATATAGTACTGATTGATAGTCACTATAGAACTTTTGATTTTTTTTAGAAAGAAGATGTTTTTTAAATCTAGGTCTTATTGCAAAAACTGCAAATGTTATAGAGATAAGTGCAGTCAATATGATAGCAATAAATGGATATATCATCGATGGATCACTAGATTGAAACCCAGAAGCTGTGATAATCACAGTCAATATAAAACCATTTACCGATATCAAGATACTAGCTTTTGTATCAGCTAGAGAGGTTAGTTCAAGGTTTGATCTAAGAGCATTTCTAAATAGAGTTTCGACTGTTCTTGAAGTGTTTTTGGTCTTTAAGATCTTTCTTCTATCAATGAGTGGCGAATTTCTCTTATCTTTGCCGTGTAAATTTACTGACTCTTTTGTCATATTAAACCTCGTTTTGACTCTATATCTTTAACCTTAAGTATATCATTTACTTAAGAAAAAGGAAAAAATTTTTATGCTTTTTATACCAAATCGTAATTTTTGACCCTTTTTGTAACATTTAGTTTGATATCTGATCTTGCTAATCTCTTACCTGAATAAATTTTTATAGGAGGTTTCTCTTTGATATAGTCCCAGCTGCTTTTTAAAGCCTCTATTTCGATGATGAGTCTTTCATTTTCATCTTGTTTATACTCCCAGACTCTTTTAAAATCCTCTTCAAACTCCAGTAAAAATCCACAATCTTTCTTAGCTAAAAAGTACCAATTACCATTTCCATCTTGCATATAGCCATGCTCTTTTGGATTTTTGGGGAGCTCATCTTCAAGTACGACATATTTAATATCTTCACTATAATTTAGAGGATTTACTACTATATTATAAAGTACAAAGTCGATGTTTTGAATATCTGGATGATTATAACCAAGAGGAGAAGTTCCTACTAGTGAGAGAAAATTTTGATCAAAGTCCAACTCTTCTATCTCTTTGACGCACACTATCTTGATATCTTTGTTATAGCATTTGCTAACATCTAATATATACTCTTCTTCATTGATATGACTTTTTAGCATATATCTAAATGACTGATAGTTATATTGATTGTAATAAGGCTTTACATCAGTACAAACAAATAGATGATTTTCAATAGCATCTACTTCATTTAGCTCAATAAAAGAGCCTATTTGTAATGGCAACAATCTATTCATCCATAACCTCTCTTTCTTCTATGGATGAAATATCGACACTATTTGATTTATATTTATATCTATGAAATAATTTGAAAAAAAACCGATAATTAATATTGCTTTTTTATATAAAATTTAGATAGATTTTAAAAGATACGAAAAACCATATAAAATGATAAAAAATCTGTTTTTTATATAGTCTTTTTATCAATTATATGTATAATTACAGTATATTTAATTTGTTATAATTGATATAAAGATTAAATAACGGTTGTGATATATCATTTTATCTCTTGTTTATACTATCTTATGTAGTATTTGAACATGAAATCGAGTGATTTATTCAATATTTTGCATAATGCTGTTGAAGCTCAATACTACGGTAAGAAGATTAGTCTAAAAGAGATGTCTAGTCGTCTTGATATACCGATGAGAACTTATCAGGATTGGAAACTTGGCAACTCAAAGCCACAAGCTGCTGTAGCAATTTTCAAGATGCTTGGTGAGCTTGATGAAGAGGATGCTTTAAGAGTAATAAAAAAGATTTCAAAGGGTTTAAAACATGATCAAGATAAACAGAGTTGAACGAGCGGCACTAGAGGATCTATTCTCTTCTATGACAGAGAGAAAGTTTTCATT
>CAZYJF010000155.1:0-3860 GCA_964647715.1 uncultured Sulfurospirillum sp.
CTGTCGCTCCTGCACAAGCTGCCGCTACAAGTAGTGCTGGTAGTATTGAGATACATTCTCAAACTCCTGGGAATGTATGGAAAATTTTAGCAAAACCAGGTGATAGTATCAAAGAGGGTGATCCAATCATGATCTTAGAAGCTATGAAGATGGAGATTGATATACCTGCTCCCAAAAGTGGAGTTATTAAGAGTATCAATGTCAATGTTGATGATGCTGTTGCTGATGGACAGTTACTTGCGACTATGGATTGAAGATGAAACTTAAGTCTATACTCTTATCGCTTTCTATTGTATTTATGATCTTCTCCACTGTGAGTTTAAATGCAAATAGCAATACAAACAACGATACAAAAGAGAATATCAAACAAAAAACAGAACAAGTATATCATCCAAAAAGTGTCACAGAACTATTTGCTGGTTTTTTTAAGACAACTGGATTGTATGCAATCTTGTATCCAAAAGATGATGTAAAAAACGGCCGTGGTGAGAAGATGAGTAAATTCTCTCAAGGTGCCGGCAGAATTATTATGTTTATCATAATCTTTTTGCTCTTCTATTTGGCTATTGTCAAAGGTTTTGAGCCACTGCTATTGCTGCCTATCGCTTTTGGAGGTTTGCTGGCAAATATCCCTGTAGCAAATATGACAGGACCTCATGGAATGCTAGGTATCATCTATGATATGGGTATTAAAAATGAGTTTTTTCCACTCCTTATCTTTATGGGTGTTGGTGCGATGACAGATTTTGGTCCATTGCTAGCAAACCCTAAGACTGCAATACTGGGTGGTGCAGCTCAGTTTGGTATATTTGGATCTTTAGTGGGGGCTGCTATGCTCTCTCAAAGTGGCTTTGTTCACTACACACTTGAACAGTGTTCTGCTATATCTATCATCGGTGGAGCTGATGGACCTACTTCTATCTTTATCGCTTCAGCTTTGGCACCTGAAATGCTTGGTGCGATTGCAGTTGCTGCATATTCATATATGGCATTGGTTCCTGTAATACAACCTCCTATCATGAAAGCTCTAACTACTGAAGAAGAAAGAAAGATCAAAATGGTCACAAGTAGAAAGGTAGGCAAATTAGAAAAGCTTGTTTTCCCCCTAGTTGTGATAATGTTAATAGCTTTTATCTTACCTGATGCAGCTCCTTTGATGGGAGCATTTACCTTTGGAAATTTTGCAAAAGAGAGTGGAGTAATAGATAGATTATCAAATGAGATGCAAAACTCTCTTATCAATATCGTTACTATTTTTCTTGGACTTGGAGTTGGAGGTACTTTGCAAGCAGATAAATTCTTGGTTGCTGAGACTCTTGGTATCATGGTGATAGGTCTTTTGGCATTTGCAGCTGGAACTGCAGCAGGAGTCTTGATGGCAAAATTGATGAATAAATTTTCAAAAGAGCCTATCAATCCTCTCATAGGAGCTGCTGGTGTTTCAGCAGTCCCTATGGCTGCTAGGGTTGTAAGTAAAGTTGGACAAGAGTATAATAAATCAAATGTCTTATTGATGCATGCAATGGGACCAAATGTTGCTGGTGTTATAGGTTCTGCAGTTGCAGCTGGAGTTTTGTTGTCAATTTTTAAATAAATTTTTTAATTTGTCGATTTGTGAGTATTGACAATCTATAAAAGGTAAGGGAATGATAAAATCTGAAGATTTAAATAAGCTAGGTCTTAAGGATGTAAAAGAGGTCTATTATAATTCAAGCTACGATTTTTTGAAGAAAAAAGAGATCGAGGATGGATTAAAAGTAGCAAGTAATGGTGCTATGATGGTTGATACTGGTATTTTTACAGGAAGAAGTCCAAAAGATAAGTTTTTTGTGGATCAAGATCCATCGAACAAATATATCGCTTGGGGAGATGTGAATCAAAAGATCACAAAAGAAGTTTTTGATGAACTCTTTGAAAAAGCAAAAAAAGAGCTTAGTGGTAAAGAGATCTATATCCAAGATCTATACTGTGGGGCTAGTGAAGCTAGTAAAAAAAGCATCAGATTTGTAACTGAGGTTGCTTGGCAGGCACACTTTGTAAAAAATATGTTCATTAGACCTAGTGAAGATGAGTTAAAAGGCTTTTCGCCAGATTTTGTACTCTACAATGCTTGTAAAGTAGTAGATGATGAGTGGGAAAAACATAACTTAAATTCAGAAGTTTTTGTCGTATTTAATATAGAAGAAAATATTGCTGTTATTGGTGGAACTTGGTATGGTGGTGAGATGAAGAAGGGAATCTTCTCCATGATGAACTATTGGCTTCCACTAGAAGGTAAACTATCTATGCACTGTTCTGCTAATGTTGGAAAAGAGAATGATACAGCACTCTTTTTTGGATTATCTGGAACTGGTAAAACAACACTTTCAGCTGATCCTAAAAGAAGTCTAATTGGTGATGATGAACACGGATGGGATGATGATGGTGTATTTAACTTTGAGGGTGGATGTTATGCAAAGGTGATTGGTCTTAAAGAGGAGAATGAGCCTGAGATCTACGGAGCCATCAGAGAAAATGCACTTTTAGAGAATGTAGTAGCCAATACAGAAGGTGAAGTTGACTATGAGAATAAGAGTAAGACTGAAAATACAAGAGTCTCTTATCCGATAGAGTTTATTCCAAATCATGAACCTTCTCTTCAAGCAGGACACCCAAAAAATATCATATTTTTGACTGCTGATGCCTTTGGTGTACTTCCTCCTGTAAGTAAGTTAACTAAAGAGCAAGCTATGTACTACTTTTTGAGTGGATATACTGCAAAAGTAGCTGGAACTGAAAGAGGTATTGATGAACCAGTTGCAACTTTTAGTGCTTGTTTTGGAGAGGCATTTTTACCACTTCATCCTACAGTATATGCAAAACTTTTGGGTGAGAAGATAGAAAAACATAATGTAAATGTCTTCTTGGTAAACACAGGATGGACAGGTGGAGCCTACGGAGTAGGTCGAAGAATGAGTCTAAAAGATACAAGAGCTTGTATCGATGCTATTATGGATGGTTCAATCCATGAGAGTGAGTTTGACACGACTGATACATTTAATTTGAGTTTTCCTCTAACCTTGCCAAATGTTGATGCAAATGTTCTAAATCCAAAAAATGCTTGGAAAGATAAAGATGCATATATTAAAACTAGAGATAACCTAGCAAAGCTCTTCATCGATAACTTTAAAAAATATTTAAAAGATGATGCAGAATTTGATTACTCAAAAGCTGGACCATCTTTATAAAATATTCTTAACAAAAATATACCTATTTTAATTCCTCTCTTTTGAGGGGAATTGTACCCTTTTAACCATTTACAAACTTTCGTTATAATCCTTCTAAAAATTTTGGAGTTTTGAATTTATGGGAAAATTAGCAAGTGGAAGAGTTTTAGCAAAAAGTTCTGATCTATTAGATAGATTTAATGCTTCGCTTCCTTATGATAAAAGATTGTATCAAGAAGATATAACTGGTTCTTTAGCACATGCTAGTATGTTAAAAGAGCAGGGGATTATCAGTGCAAAAGATTTAGATGATATCACTAACGGCTTGAAGCAAATTTTAGAAGAGATCAAAGATGGAAAATTTGAATTTGATATAGTTGATGAAGATATTCATATGGCTATTGAGAAGAGATTAACCTCTTTGATAGGTGATGCTGGGAAAAAACTCCATACTGAAAGAAGTAGAAACGATCAAGTAGCACTTGATTTTAGACTCTATGTTCAAAAGAGTAATAAGATGATCTTAGATAGACTCTTTGATCTCCAAATTGTATTGCTAGAAATTGCAAAAGATCACACTAACACTATGCTTCCTGGTATGACACACCTTCAACATGCCCAACCAATAAATTTTGCATATCATCTTTTGGCATA
>CAZYJF010000156.1:0-3849 GCA_964647715.1 uncultured Sulfurospirillum sp.
TTGGAAATGTGATGATCTTAACATCATCAATTGCTTCAAGTAGATTATCATGCACTTCTCCATCCAAAAGAGTGACTACATCATACATATCACCACTACTAAGGATTTGTAGTATCAGCTCTTTAGCATCTTCAAAATTTATCTGATATACTTTAATACGACCCTCTAGTACAAAGAAGAATTTATCTAACATTTCATCAGGAGAAAAGAGAGGATCTTTTGCTTTATGTGTTGAAATTTTTCCATATTTTTTAACATCACCATAGAGTCTTTTATTGATAAGCTCCATAGGGCTAAATTTATTCACAAAGACTCCTCACTCTTTACTATCTTCTTTCTTCTCGTCCTCTTTTGTATCTTTTGAACTATCCTTCCTATCAAATGAAGGCAATTTATCCCACAAGGCTGATAGTGTACCACCCTCTGACTCTCCCTCTTTTTTTTCAGGAGTGATCTTATCTATCAGTGATGAAAGTGTACTAGAACTTCCAGCTTCTTCATCAAGATCATCTACTTCAGTAAATGCTCCAACACTTACCAATCTCTCATATCTTTTTACCAATCTCTCATTATCACTCAATTTCTCAAGCTCTTCTACACTATCAAGAAAATACTGCTTCAATGCTAATATAGCCTTCTCTTTGCTTCTATGTGCCCCTTCAATCGGCTCATCAATCACATCATCGACAAGTCCTAACTCTTTGAGATCTTCAGCAGTAATTTTCATAGCTTTGGTAGCTTGTTCTTGCTTAGAAGGATCATTCCACAATATCGCAGCACAACCCTCTGGTGAAATCACAGAAAAGACTGAATACCTCATCATCGCCAATTTATCAGCCACACCGATATCCAAAGCTCCACCACTTCCACCCTCACCTATAACGATAGATACAGTGATAGTGTTTAGATCAGATAATTCATATAGATTATAAGCTATTGCTTCACTCTGTCCTCTCTCTTCAGCACCAATACCAGGATATGCTCCTGGAGTATCCACCAAAAAGAGTATAGGTATCCTAAACTTTTCAGCAAGTCTAGCAACCCTTAGTGCTTTTCTATACCCCTCAGGATGAGGCATACCAAAATTTCTCATAATTTTATTTTTGGTTCCACGACCTTTTTGCTCACCAATAATCACAGCTTTTTTGTCATTTATCGTACCTATATAGCAGACAATCGCCGGATCATCACGAAAGTTTCTATCACCATGCAACTCATAGGCATCTTTCATGATACCTCTTACATAATCAAGAGCATATGGTCTATTTGGATGACGGGCAAGTTGAAGTTTTTGATAGTCACTTAAGTTTTTAAATACTTTTTCTATCTCTTTTTCAAGCTTCTCTTCAAGCTCTTGTGCGACTCTTAGGTTTCCTACAGCTTCAGCCTCTTTTATCTTGTTATCAAGCTCGGCTATACTCTCCTCAAACTCTAAATATGTATTCATGTCCTACCACTTCTTCAAAATAATAGAACCGTTCGTTCCTCCAAAACCAAAAGAGTTACTCATCACAATATTTAACTCTTTCTCTCTTGCACTATTTGGAACATAGTCAAGATCACAATCTGGATCAGGAGTCTCATAATTGATAGTAGGTGGTATGATTGAATCTCTCATAGCCATGATAGAGATAATCGCCTCGATAGACCCAGCAGCTCCCAAGCAGTGTCCAATCTGCCCTTTAGTAGAACTAACAAGTGGAACATCATCACCAAAAATCATCTTGATAGCAGCTGTTTCATTTTTGTCATTTGCAGGTGTTGAAGTTCCGTGAGCATTGATATAATCAATCTTTGGATTACCAGCAAAATCAAGTGCAGCTTTCATAGCTCTATATGGTCCGTCAACTACAGGAGTAGTGATATGATTTGCATCTCCACTCTCACCAAATCCTATCACTTCTGCATAGATTCTAGCTCCTCTAGCCTCTGCACTCTCTAGTGACTCCAAAACCAAAGCACCAGCTCCCTCACCCATCACAAAACCATCTCTATTTGCATCAAATGGTCTAGAAGCATGAAGCGGATCGTCATTGTTAGTAGAAAGTGCTTTCATAGAAGCAAATCCACCCACACCAGCACCACAAATCGCCGATTCTGCACCAACTACAAGCATCTTATCAGCTCCACCCAATATGATAGTCTTAGTAGCTTCACTGACAGCATGAGTTCCAGCCGCACAAGCAGTTACACTTGAGAGATTTGGACCTTTTAAATTGTGTTCGATAGATACAAATCCTCCAAGCATATTTACAAGAGCTGATGGTATAAAAAATGGCGATATTCTTCTAGGCCCTCTAGTATGTGCTACCACAGAGTTTTTTTCGATATTTGGTAGCCCACCGATACCAGAAGCAGAAGAGATCCCAAATCGCTCAAAATCAACACTATCATCAAAACCTGCATCTTCCATCGCTTCTTGTGCAGCTTTTAATCCTAATTGTATAAATCTATCAGCTTTTTTTACCTCTTTTGGGTTCATAACAGTTGTAGGATCAAATCCCTCAATCTCTCCGGCTATTTTGACTGAATATTCTTCAACATCAAATAGAGTAATTCGTTTAATGCCACACTTACCTTCAACAATGGCCTTAAATGAACTCTCTTTATCTAAGCCAAGTGCATTGTTCATACCAATTCCGGTCACTACAACTCTTTTCAAACCCTTTCTCCTTGCCTGTCAAATATTGAAAACGCAGGGGTTGCCCCCTGCAAAAATAAATTAAGCGTTATGCTCTTCTATATATTTAAGTGCATCGCCTACAGTTGCTATCTTCTCTGCATCAGCATCAGGAATCTCAATATCAAACTTCTCTTCCAAAGCCATAACAAGCTCAACAACATCAAGAGAGTCAGCACCAAGATCCTCTACAAACTTAGAGTCCTCTTTAACCTCATCTGCATTTACATTTAGTTGCTCAACTACTACTTCTTTTACATCATCAATTAATGCCATAATATCTCCTCATATAATTAAAATCCAATATTAACACAAAGTAGTTAAACTTAAGCAAACAAAGTGAAATTACATATACATTCCACCGTTTACTTTTAAGATCTCTCCTGTTATATAGGCTGAATCATCACTCAACAAAAACGCCACAGCTTTAGCCACATCTTCAGGATCACCAAATCTCTTTAGAGGTATCTTATCTGTATAAGCTTTTTTGATCTCTTCACTTAACTCGTCCGTCATATCAGTAGCGATAAATCCTGGAGTTATGGCATTGAACCTAATGCCACGACTTGCTCCCTCTAAGGCAAAGCTCTTTGTCATACTGTTCATCGCACCTTTACTTGCAGAGTAGTTTACCTGCCCAACATTTCCACTCTCAGAGACTATTGATGAGATATTTACAACTGATCCAAACCTCTTCTTGCTCATCACTTTTAGTGCTTCACGAGAACCTAAAAATGCAGAATTGAGATTTGTTTTGATTACATTTTCAAAATCCTCTAGTTTCATACGAAGTGCCAATTTATCATTTGTGATCCCTGCATTGTTTACCAAATAGCTAAGCTCACCATCACTTTCGACTATCGCTTTAATCCCATCCACAAAATCCTCTTCAACACTTGCATCAAAACAGATAACTGCCGCTTCTCCTCCACAATCAACTATCTCCTTTTGCAATGCATCTGCAAGTTCAGGTTTAGAACGATAGTTTATCCATACTTTCAATCCATAACTAGCCAAAACTCTTGCTATATCTGCACCTATCCCTTTACTAGCACCAGTTATTAGTACATTCTTACCACTAAAATTCATCATAAAATCCTTTTAAATCTTTCTATTATCATATTAAAATAGCGTTTAGACTCAGGTATAATTAAAATAATTTAATCTAT
>CAZYJF010000157.1:0-3847 GCA_964647715.1 uncultured Sulfurospirillum sp.
CGGATTTTAAATGGCATCAAACAACAACACAAAATATATCTTTGTTACAGGTGGAGTTCTTAGCTCTCTTGGCAAGGGGATCGCATCGGCTAGTATCGCTACACTCTTGAAACATTCGGGTTTGAAAGTGAGTATGCTCAAGATCGACCCCTATATCAATGTCGATCCCGGAACCATGAGTCCTTTGGAGCATGGGGAGGTTTTTGTTACGGCTGATGGGGCTGAGACTGATCTTGATATCGGGCATTATGAGAGGTTTTTAAATCTCTCTTTGAGCAAGAAGAACAACTTCACCACCGGTCAAGTCTATTCATCTGTGATCGAGCGAGAAAGAAGAGGGGATTATCTGGGTAAGACTATTCAGGTCATCCCACACATTACAGGCGAGATCAAAAGAAGAATTGCAGAGGCTGGGAAGGGTTTTGATATCTTGGTCGTTGAGATTGGAGGGACTGTCGGAGATATCGAGAGTTTGCCGTTTTTGGAGGCTTCGAGGGAGTTTAGAAGTGAGGTTGGCAAGGATAGGGCGATGTTTATCCACCTTACACTTGTGCCGTTTCTCAAGGCTGCTGGTGAACTAAAGACCAAGCCTACACAGCACTCAGTCCAAGAGCTTCGCCGTATCGGTATCACTCCCTCTATGATCATCTGCCGATCTGAGGTGAAGATTCCAAAGGAGATGAAAAACAAACTAGCTTCATCTTGTGGTGTAGAAAGAGACAGTGTTATCGAGGCAGTCGATGCCAAGTCTATCTATAAAGTACCGATGAACTTTTTGGCTCAAGATATACTCTCACCAATCGCCGATACTTTGAAGCTTGGTGACTTGGATCCTGATATGGATGAGTGGGATTCACTTGTCAAGAGTGTCATATCTCCTCAAAAAGAGATCACTATCGGTTTTGTAGGGAAGTATCTTGATCTAAAAGAGTCTTACAAATCCCTCACAGAAGCTTTCATACACGCTGGAGCTCACTTGGATACTAAGGTAAATCTAAAGTGGATCGATAGTGAAAAGGTTACTTGTAAAAATTGTGAAGATACCTTCTTGGATGTGGATGGGATACTCGTAGCTGGAGGTTTTGGAGAGAGAGGAGTCGAGGGGAAGATAGAGTCCATCAGATATGCTAGAGAAAATAGTGTGCCGTTTTTGGGTATCTGTCTTGGTATGCAACTTTCTATGATTGAGTTTGCTAGAAATGTTTTGGGCTTGGATGGTGCAAATTCAGTAGAGTTTGACAAGGATTGCAAAGATCCGATAGTCTATCTGATCGATGAATTTTTGGATGCTAGTGGAAACAAACAGCTTAGAACTCACCAAAGTCCTCTTGGTGGGACGATGAGGCTTGGGGAGTATGAGTGCGATACCAAAGATGGCTCATTACTCCAAAGAACATACCATGGCAAAAAGAAGATTTATGAGAGACATAGACACAGATACGAGGCAAATCCTGCATATAGAGATAGATTTGAGAAAAACGGCTTGGTGATTTCAGGAGAGTCTGACGGGCTTATCGAAGTGGTCGAGTTAAAAGATCATCCATGGTTTTTGGGAGTTCAGTTTCATCCTGAGTTTACCTCAAAGCTCCAAGATCCAAATCCTGCTATTTTGGGCTTTGTAAAAGCATCTTTAGAGGCAAAAAGTTAAGTTGAACAGATTAACAAAAGATAAGATAAACAGACTTCTTTCTAAGAGGTTTGAAGGGGATGAGTTTAAGAGTTTGACTGATCTTCCTAAGCCTCACTATTTTAAAGATATGCAAAAAGCTACTAAGAGAATAGTAAAAGCTATAAATGAAAAAGAGAAGATAACCATCGTAGGTGATTATGATGTCGATGGTGTCGTCTCTTCTGTGATAATCAGTGAGTTTTTTGATGATCTAGGAGTGGAGTATGAACTAATCATACCAAATAGATTTCGTGATGGATATGGGATCAATGCGAAACTTTTAGATCGCATAGATGCCTCTTTGATTATCACAGTGGATAATGGTATATCAGCAGTTGAAGCTGCTAAGATCTGCAAAGAAAGAGGCATTGACTTAATCATCACAGATCACCACAACATACCACAAACTTTGCCAGAAGCTTATGCGATAATCAATCCAAAACAGAGTGATTGTGATTTTGGATATGAGGAGATTTGTGGGGCTCAGGTAGCTTGGTATCTAGTGGCTTCACTCAAAGCCGAACTTTGCCCCAACTCTTATGATCTAGGTAAATTTTTGGATCTTTTGGCTGTGGCTATTATGGCTGATATGATGGAGCTCAAGGGCTTAAATCGTGTCATGGTAAAGAGTGGATTAAGAAAGCTAAACAGTTCTAAAAGAGTAGCATTTAGAGCGATAAAAGATTTTTTTTCAAAGAGTCGCTTTGTTAGCGATGATATTTCATTTTTACTTTCTCCGTTGATTAACAGTGCCGGACGGATGGAGGATGCCTCTTTGGCATATGATCTGTTGAGGGCAAAGAGTCTTGATGAAGCTATGGTTAAGTTAGAGTATATCGTAGGGCTTAACAATATGAGAAAAGAGATAGAGCTTGATCTATTTGAAAAGGCGAAAGCTAATTGCAATCAAGATGCCAAGATCATAGTCGTGTGGGGTGAGGATTGGCATGAGGGAGTGATAGGGATAGTGGCGGCTAGACTTTGTCGTGCTTTTCAAAGACCTGCGATAGTACTGAGTATAAACGATGGCATTGCCAAAGGGAGTGCTAGAAGTGTGGGGAATGTAAATATCTTGGAGATGATCTCTACTTGTAAAGAACTCATACTAGGCTTTGGGGGACACAAAAGTGCTGCTGGATTGGCGATAGAGTCAAAGAATCTTCAAGAGTTTAGGGATAGATTAGAGGAGTTGGCTTCTAATATAGCTGATGAAGATTTTATCGATACGAGTGATCTTTTGGGTGAGATAAATGCAAATGAGATCGATCTTGAGTTGGTTGAATTGCTTGAGTCTTATGAGCCTTATGGTCAAAAAAATCCAAAACCAAAGTTTATACTCAAAAATGCCTATGTCTGTGAGGATAGAGTTTTGGGTATGAATAAAAACCATCTTAAACTCTCACTGATGTGCGAAAAAAAAGAGTTACAATCAATCTACTTTAACTTTGGTAAAAAAGCTTCTGAGGGAGAGCATATAGATCTCATCTGCACAATCTCCAAAAATGAGTTTAGAGGAGATGTTTCTGTGCAGTTGATAGTGGATAAGATAGTCTAAAGTTTTGAGAGTACATCTCCTTCGTTGACGACTTCTACTTTGCCATCTTTGTGAACAAGTACATCGCATGGCACACTATCATCATAGTAACCTGCATTTCGTAAGAATCTGATCAGCTTGATATCATTTTTAAAAGATAGTACATCAAAGTTAATACCTGATCTTCTCATATATGATCTAAGTCTATCATCTCCTATCATGCTTTTGGCATGTATTCCTAATACTTTTAATCTAGGATTGTTTGCTAATTGCTTTATAGCCGGTAGCTGTCTAATACAATGAGGACAATCATAGCCAAACAGGACGATTAGTACATCCTTGCCTCCATATGTGTTGTCCAAAAATTTTATATCATAACCACTTGCATCAACTTTTACCATGTTTCCTTTTATAGTAGGAAGGGAGATGATATTTGAGCTTTGAGCAGTTTGTGGCTTTGAAGGTGTGGCTTGAGGTGTTGAGTTTTGGCTTGGGGTTGCTTTGACGACTGCTGGTGGTAGTGGATGCATAATAGCTTTTTTGTTTATCGAAGCAACTTCTGGTTCTTTGTAAACACAACCAGCGAAGATAAAGATCGTTAAGATCAGTAGGTAAATTTTTGACATAATTATTTTTCCTTTTTT
>CAZYJF010000158.1:0-3836 GCA_964647715.1 uncultured Sulfurospirillum sp.
CTCATACTCCTTGTCTCACCACTATCTACATTAAAAAGTCTAGTCTCTTGATAGACTTCATCCTCATAGACTCCATCTTCCCAAGCATCAATTTGTCGATTTACCTCATATTCAAGTGCCTTTTGGATAAATTTAAATGAGTTCATATTTTTAATCTCTACTCTTGTATAAAGCTTTTCATCTCCTTTTGGACGAATAGAAACATTGACATCACATCTAAAAGAACCCTCTTGCATATTTGCATCACTGATATCAAGATACCTCACGATTGCATGCAACTTTTTAAGATACCTAATCGCCTCATCACTACTTCTAATATCTGGATCACTTACTATCTCTAGAAGTGGAGTACCAGCACGGTTTAAATCTACCTTGCTTACATCACCATCATGGACATTTTTACCAGCATCCTCTTCAAGGTGAGCTCTTGTGATACCAATTCTTTTGGAGCTTCCATCATCAAAGTCGATAAATAGCTCTCCATTTTCAACGATTGGTATCTCAAACTGACTGATTTGATACCCTTTTGGAAGATCAGGATAGAAGTAGTTTTTTCGATTAAAAATAGACTTTTGATGTACAGTTGCATTTACTGAATGTCCAAAACTTATAGCCTTTTTAACTGCCTCAATATTCAATACCGGCAATGCTCCTGGTAATCCTAAGCATACAGGGCAGACATTGGTATTTGGTGCCTCCCCAAAACTTGTAGCACATGAACAAAATATCTTAGTCTTGGTATTCAGCTGTATATGAACCTCTAAACCGATAACAGTCTCAAACATAAATCTTCCTCTTTAGTGTGTAGTTTTGATATTTTATCTAAAAAACTATTACAAATTAGATCAAAATATTTCATACCCTATTAACTTGAAAAAAATTTGACGATCTTCAAATATAGAGATAAAAAACAAAAGGGGAAATAGGTATGAAAAGGATAATTACAAGTTTATCAATCGTTACAATTTTAGCAACATCTTCATTTGCAAAAGCAGATAAAAGTTTAGTAGAAGAGTATATGGAAGTCTCAGGAGCAACTCAAACAATAGAGTCGTTAAGTACTCAAGTAGTCAATGGAATTGAGCAGACAAGTGCAATCTACGGTAAAAAGCCTGATCTTAAAAGAATCAAAATACTTCAAAAACTCTTTGCTCCAGATGAGAGTGTAAGTAGTGTAGAGAATAGTTTAATAAAACAATTTGACAATAAAACTCTTAAAAAAATCATCTCATTTTACCACTCAAAAGTGGGTCAAGAACTAATAGATGCAAATCTTGAAGCACTAGATCCTTCAACTCAAAGTAAAATGTTAAGATTTTTAGCTGACTTAAGAGAAAATCCACCAAGCAAAACAAGAGCAAAAATAGTTAACAACTATATAGATGCACTTGAGAGTAACAAACTTCTTGAAGATCTATTCTTTGAAATGTTTGATTACCTAAATCAAAAAGCACCAAAATCCAAAAAAATTCCTCACAAAAAAAGAGAGCAATTTATGAAAATGCTTGGTAGCTCATTTGAACAGCAAATGTTTATCTCAACCATGTTCTTATATCGAGACATAAGTGATGAAGATATCAAAAAAGCAACACAGTATCTAAACAGTCAAGCAGGAAAAAAAGAGAAGAAAATAGTCAGAGAAGCGATAAGAAAGATGATAAAAGATGGATTAAAAAGAGCTCTTTAAGACTCTTTTTTATCCTCTAAAAAACTCTTTAAGAGCCTTGTCTGCTCTCTTTGCTCACTTAAGATCTCCTCTTGAGTGTGAGCCATCTCAAAAAAGACGACCATAAAAAGACCTATCAATGCACCAAAAAAACCACCTATTAGTGCCACTATCAAACCAAATGGATAAAATAGTGTAAAAAAGAGATATGCACCTATAATCACAGTCGCCCATGAAGCCCCCTGCAAGAAGCTTACAAGTGAATCGAAACTACCTCTTTTCAATTAATGTCCTTCATCCACATTAACTGCACCAGCAAGATAGACATAAGTTAAGATCATAAAGATAAATGTCTGAAGTAGTGCAGAAAAAGTCAATAGTGCAAAAGGAGCAAGAGGTGCGATAAATGGCACAAGCATCAAGATAACTGCCAAAAAGAGATCATCACCCTTGATATTTCCAAAAAGTCTGAATGATAAAGAGATAATTCTAGAAATATGAGAAACTATCTCGATAGGAAACATAAACAAAGTCATAACAAATTTTGCTATTGGATTCATATCACCAAGATGAACAAAAGAGGCAAAATACTTCACAAGACCATTTTTCTTAATACCCTCATAGTTATAGTATATAAATACTACAAGAGCAAGTGCTAAAGTCATATTGATATTACCAGTAGGAGATTCAAACCCAGGTATGATTCCCATCATATTTGAAACAAAGATAAATAGACCCAAAGTTGCGATAAGTGGTAAGTATTTTCTAGCTTTCTCTTCACCAATCACATCTTTCCCCATAGCAATAACTCCCTCAAGATAACTCTCCATCACATTTTGCATCCCTTTTGGAACGAGTTGAAATGACATAGTCGCTGCTTTTGCTAAGATATATGTGATAAATGCTGCAAGAAGCATATGAACAACAAATAAATAGGTGTGACTTTCAGAAAATACTCCCAAAAATGTAAAAATATCATGCATGAACTTTTCCCTTTACAAAAAATTGCAATATTTTATCCAAATCTTTTTTAAGATTGGCTAAATATAGCCTCATACTCTTTGATGATCTTCTCAACTTTAAAATTTTTCTCTATATAATCTTCTATTTTCAAAGCATCAAAACCACTATTTTTTGCCAATTCTATTTTTCTAGCAAACTCATCCACATCAAAAGGTTTTACCAAATATCCATTTATACCATCTTTGACGATCTCTCCTGTTCCCCCACTTGAATCATATGCCACAACTCCAAGACCCAAAGAGTTAGCTTCTAAGACCACATTTGGAAGTCCCTCATACCTAGAACTAAGCACTAATAAATCTGCCTCTTTCATATAAGCATATGGATTAGAGCTAAATCCTTTCAAATCGACTCTATTTTGGATATTTAACTCTTCTATTTGCTCTTTTAATTCCTCCTTTTTATCACCCTCACCTAAAATGCTAAGATAAAAACTATCATCTAGTTTTGCCAATGATTTTAGAAGCAGATCATAGCCCTTTTGCTCACTTAGTCTTCCAACTGCCAGAAGATTAAATTTACCCTTTGGTAAATCAACCCTCTTTTCAACTGAGGAGTTTTTAATGTAATCTATATCAACAGGATTATAGATGATCTTCATCTTAGATTCATCTACATTATAATTTTTTTTCAAGTCATCCCTCATAGCTTTTGCTTGAGTGACGATAAGATCGTAATTGTTATAAACCAATCTGTATAATAGATCATTAATCTTTGGATACTTATCTCGTTTGTTTTGCTCACTTACTGTATTTGACTCTCTTGCAATGAATTTTATTTTCTTTGAAAAAAATGGTCGAATCAAAGCGATTAGAAGGTTTAAGTGAGACAAAGATGTAAATATTATATCTGGTTTTTGCTCTCTTATTAGCTTTGCAATTTTAAATAGAGAATACCTTGCCTGTTTCACATCCAAATCTATAAGTTCCACATCCTTTGGAATATCTTGAAGGTATCTACCCTCCTTTTTCACAAGAGCCAAAACCAGAGTAAATTTACTTCTATCTAAATGTTTTAACAGATTTAAAACAATTCTCTCAGCCCCTCCACCATATAGTGAAGGCAATATAAAGATTATCTTCTTTTTCAACTCTCTCTCCAAAGTCTGTTTTAGAAAATAGTATCACAAAAGTTTAATTTTGTAACT
>CAZYJF010000159.1:0-3813 GCA_964647715.1 uncultured Sulfurospirillum sp.
ACTCTCTAAGATCACTGAATCAGTACTGTGTGTATCTGATTCTGATTATGAAAGAGCATGTAAAGAGATTGGTATCAATCCTTCAAAGATTAAGTTTATTAAAAACAAATCTTTACCAATTGGAGAAAAGGAGTCTTTTACTATTCAAAATAAAAGACCAAAAATCTTAAATGTTGCAAGGTTTAAATATCCTAAAAGACAAGATCTATTGGTAGAAGCAGCAAGAGATTTAGATGCAGATATCTATTTGGTAGGAGATGGACCAACAAGAAAAGAGTGCCAGATGAATGCTCCATCAAATGTGCATTTTTTAGGTGAGATAAATGGCTTTAATGATTTTGCAAATTATGATCTATTCTCTTTGATATCTGATAGTGAAGGATTACCACTTTCAGCAGTTGAAGCTATGGGTGTTGGACTTCCACTGGTATTAAGTGATGTTGGAGGCTGTCCCGAACTCATAGATGGAAATGGTGTTTTAGTAGATAATGAAGTTGAATGTATTAGATCTGGTATAGAAAGTGCTGTATCAAATTATGAAAATTGTTCTAAAAGATCTGTGGAGATATTCAATAGTGAGTTTAATTTGGCAAAATTTAAAGATCTATATATAAATTATTACAAAGAGTACCTGTAAGTATATGTTTGAAATTCCTACAAATAAAAAGTCAATCATTAGGTTACTAAGACCTCACCAATATATAAAAAATCTTTTTATCTTTTTTCCTATCTTTTTTGCTTTAAAGATTGCAGATCTTGATCTGTTATTTAAGGCATTTGTAGCATTTGTAGCATTTAGTTTGGTAGCAAGTGCTATTTATGTATTGAATGACTATTTTGATATAGAGGCTGACAAAACTCATCCAAAGAAGAGATTTAGACCATTAGCAAGTGGTGAGATATCTAAAAAGCAGGCAAGAGCTATTATGCTTGTTCTCTTTGTTTTGGGATTTTTTCTAATGAGTATTCTATCGTTGAAAGCAACTTTGTTTTTAGGATTGTATGCTTTGATGAATGTGGCATACTCAATCAAGCTAAAGCATATCTCAATTGTGGATATGCTAACGATTGCTGTTGGTTTTGTTTTGAGACTCTTTGTAGGATCAGCTGTGACTGGTATAGTTCTTTCAAAGTGGATTGTGATAATGGTCTTTTTGTTGGCACTCTTTTTGGCACTTGCAAAACGAAGAGATGATGTTTTGATCTTTTTAAAAAATGGAACACAATCAAGAGAAGTAATTAAAAACTATAATCTTCAATTTTTAGATACTGCTATGTCAATAATGGGCTCAGTTGTAATCGTAACTTATCTTCTTTATGTTACCTCAGAAGATGTAGAAAGTAGATTGCATAGTGATTATCTTTATCTAACAGCTTTTTTTGTTATCATTGGGATTATGAGATATTTACAGATCGCTTTTGTTTTTGAAGATAGTGGAGCTCCTACAAGAGTTGTTTTAAAAGATCGATTTATTCAAGTAACGATAATCGCTTGGATCATTTCATTTGCTTGGATTTTATACTGATGCTTATAAGATACATTATATTTGCACTCATATCTACAGCGATAAATTTACTTTTTCAGTTTTTTAGTTTTAAGATTTACAGTGGTTTTGCTTCATTATATTTTGCGATGGCTGTAGGGACGCTAGCTGGGCTTCTTGTAAAATATATCTTGGATAAAAAGTATATCTTTTTTCATGAAACAAAAAGTAAAAAAGAGGATGCTCAAAAATTTATGCTCTACTCTTTGATGGGAGTAGTTACTACCTTTATCTTTTGGGGTGTAGAGATTGGTTTTGATAAAGTTTTTGGTGGAGAGACTGCCAAATATATCGGAGGATTTATAGGTCTTGCGATTGGTTATAGTATAAAATATTTTTTGGATAAAAGGTTTGTATTTATCCACAAGGAGGGGTGATGAGCCTTTATAGTTGGGGAATGTACCCTAAAGTTAGATCAAAGATTTTGAAATTTTATGATAATGATACTCTAAAAGGTGATCTTGAAACCGGTAGTTTAATTCCCTATGGAAACGGTAGGAGTTATGGGGATAGTGCACTTGGGGATGTGATGCTTGATATGAGAGATCACGATCACTTTATCTCTTTTGATGAAAAGCAGGGGCTTTTGGAGATTGAGTCTGGAGTATTGCTTAGTGAGATTATAGAAGCATTTGTTCCAAGGGGTTGGTTTTTGAAAGTGACTCCGGGAACCAAGCTTATTACTGTTGGTGGGGCAATAGCTAGTGATATACATGGCAAAAATCACCATCAAGAGGGTTGTTTTAGCGAATGTGTGAAGAGCTTTAAGATTATGCTTGCTAATGGTGAGATAAAAGAGGTATCAAAGGATAAAAACCAAGAACTATTTTTGGCAACTTGTGGCGGTATGGGGCTTACAGGAGTGATTTTGAGTGCTAAGATATATCTAAAAAAGATAAATTCAAAATATATCGATCAGATAACCATAAAGACTAAAAATTTAAAAGAGACTTTTGATGCTTTTGAGAAGTATAAAGAATATCCATATTCTGTGGCTTGGATCGATTGTCTTGCCAAGGGAGATAATCAAGGAAGATCACTACTGATGGTAGGTGAATTTAGTGATGATGGTGATCTCTCATATAAGAGTAAAAAAGGCCCAGTGATCCCTTTTAATTTCCCATCATTTGCTTTGAATAATTTGAGTGTAAAGGCTTTTAATGCTCTTTATTATGGTAAAGCAAAGAGTGGAGAAAGTTCTCAAAAGGTGGGAATTGATAGCTTTTTCTATCCGCTTGATGCGATATCTCACTGGAATAGGATTTATGGAAAAAATGGATTTACACAGTATCAATTTATACTTCCAAAAGAGGCTAGTTTTGAGGGGCTTGGTAAGATTTTGACTAAGATTGCAGACTCTGGCAAGGGATCGTTTCTAGCAGTTTTAAAGCTCTATGGCAAAGAGAATGAAAATTATCTATCTTTTCCTATTGAAGGGTATAGTTTGGCACTTGATTTTAAGATCGAGCCTTCACTCTTTTCTCTTTTGGATTCACTTGATGAGATTGTGAATGAGTATGGAGGAAGAATTTATCTAACAAAAGATGTGAGAGTGAGTAAAGAGGTTTTTGAGAGAGGTTATCCAAAGATAGATGAGTTTAGAAAGTTTAGAGAAAAAGAGGGTATGAACATGGTATTTAACTCTCTTCAATCAAGGAGGTTAGGACTGTGAGTAGTGTTTTGATTATTGGAGCAAGCAGCGATGTGGCAAGAGAGTTGGCAAGAGTTTATGCCAAAAACGGATATGATCTTTTGCTTTGTGGAAGAGATAAAGAAGATTTACAAAAGCAGTCTGATGATTTGAAATTAAGATATCAAGCAATCAGTGTCAAAGCTTATCATCTTGATGTAATCGACTTTGATTCTCATGAAAAGTTTATCGATTCATTGGAGTTAGTTCCAGATGGGGTGATCTCGGTTGTGGGATATCTAGGAGATCAGATAAAGGCTCAAAAAGATTTTGCTGAAGCAAAAAGGATTATCGATACAAACTATACAGGAGTTGTCAGTATCCTTGAGAGATTTGCTGATAAGTTTGAACAAAGAGGTAGTGGATTTATCGTAGGGGTAAGTTCGGTTGCCGGTGAGAGAGGTAGAAAATCTAACTATATTTATGGTTCGGCAAAAGCAGGATTTACCACATATCTATCAGGTCTTAGAAATAGACTAAATGATTTTAATGTCCATGTGATGAGTGTGATTCCTGGATTTATCGATACTAAGATGACAAAGGGGATGGATCTGCCAGAAAAACTTACAGCAAAACCAA
>CAZYJF010000160.1:0-3804 GCA_964647715.1 uncultured Sulfurospirillum sp.
TCTAATTTGAGGTTTGAAAAGTTAAGTGAGGGGATGGAAAGTTTTGGCATATTAATCTTTTTAAATCCAAAGTTTTTCCCCTCACATCCGCTAAATAAAAGTATCAAACCGCTTAACAATAGCGTTGCTATCAAGTGTCTCATTTAATTGCTCCTTGCTAAATTCTTTTTCTAAAATATCTTGAAAATCCTCAAATATCGGTGCTTCAAAAAACATCTTTTGTCCAGTTTTTGGATGGACAAAATAGATCACTTTCGCATGAAGCATCACTCTTGGAAGTCTATCTTTTTTACTCTTAAAACCATACAGAGTATCACCTATGATATGACGAGAAAGAGAGCTTAGATGGACTCTTATTTGGTGAGTTCTACCACTAAAGAGCTTACAGGCGATTAGTTCCATCTTTTTATCATTTGCAGTGGCTAGTTTTAAGAAGGCACTCTTTGCATCTCTTCCGTTTGGGTCTATCGTCATTTTGATTCTGTTTTTTCTATCTCGAAAGATTGGCTTGTTGACGATTATGTTATCTTTTAGTGGTAAATCAATGAGTGCTATATAGTATCTTCCCATCGTTCTATCTTCAAGTTGCTTGGATAAGCTTGTGTGAGATTCATTATTTTTAGCGACTATCAAAGCACCACTTGTCTCTTTATCGATCCTATGTACTATGCCGTGTCTCTCCTCACCGCTTAGAGTTGATAGCGAAATACCTTTATGTTTTAACCAATCAACAAGTGTCGGCTCTTTGACTGAGGGTGCTGGATGAATGACTAGATGAGGAGGTTTGTTGATGATAAGAAGGTCATCATCTTCGTAGATGATATCTATGTCAAAATCGATATTTTTTTCTATATCTTGCGTGAGATTTGGCTTGGGTAGTTCAAATTTGATTGATTCACCACCCTTTAATTTTAGTCCACACTTTCTCACCTCTTTGCCATCAACCAAAACTCCTATATCTTTTATAAAATGCTCTACTTGATTTCTAGGTTGATTTAAAACGCTTTGCATAAATTTATCCAAACGATCTGGTTTTTGTGCTATAATCTCCCTCAAATCTCCAACCTAATATAGGATATAAATGTTTCAAATAGATAGGCGTATATTTACACATTTTGATTATATTGTGCCTATATTAATCACGCCTATTGTCATATTTTCATACATTTTAGTTAGCCAATTGTATCCTAACTTAGCAAATAAACAGTTGGTATATTATGGAGCTTCTTTAGTTGTGGGATTTTTGATATTTATATTTCCTATTAGAAAATTTTCTTGGCTTATACCTTTGCTCTATTGGTTTAACATTTTTCTGCTTGTCATTGTCAAAATCTTTGGAAATAGCAGACTAGGAGCTACAAGATGGCTTGAGATACCCTTTGTTAATTTTACAATCCAACCATCTGAACTCATAAAGCCTACCCTAATCTTGATGTTAGCCTACCTTATCAGTCAAAATCCTCCTACAAAAGGGGGCTATAAGATAAAAGAGTTTTTAAAACTATCCTTTTATATCATCCTGCCTTCTATTCTCATTTATATAGAACCAGATTTAGGGACTTCATTGATCTTGCTTTTTATAGGTTTTGGTGTTTTGTTTATCATAGGAGTAGATAAGAAGATTTGGATTAGCAGTGTTGTTGTGATTGCAATTTTGGCACCACTTACTTATCCACTAATCAATGATTATCAGAAAAAAAGAGTTAAAGATTTTCTATCTACAAAACCAAGCTACCAAGTTAGACAATCTATCATAGCTATAGGATCTGGCGGATTAAATGGTAAGGCAAAAGATGAGGCAACTCAATCAAAGTTTAAATTTTTACCCATTGCTACTAGTGATTTTATCTTTGCATATTTTGTTGAGAGATTTGGATTTTGGGGAGCTATTTTGTTGATAGCTATATATGCACTTTTGATTCTTCACTTTTTGGTGATAACACTATATATGAAGGGGGATTACTTTACGCAAGTTCTCTCTAGCTCTTTATCTTTGATGCTCTTTTTATATACTTTTGTCAATATCGCTATGACTATAGGATATGCTCCTGTGGTTGGGCTTCCTCTTCCTCTATTTAGCTATGGAGGGAGTAGTTTTATCACTTTTGTCATTTTGTTTGCAATATTGGAGCATTTAATTACCTTTAGATATAACTATAAATATTAAAATTTCTAAGCTCCATATGCCCCATATGCCACTTTGGTAGCACTAATTTAAAGCAAATTTTGATAGCATTTGACTTCATTAAATTAATTTAAAAGGATAGAATGATGAAAAAAAGATTACTACTCGCATCCGCAATAGTCTCTGCACTATTAGTAGAGTCTGTATCTGCACTTTGTATTGAAGATTACAAAGTGATAGAAGGAACTTACCAAGATGCATATTTAAACGGTTCACTAAATATAAAAAGTGGAAACCAAGATAAGACAAGTTTCAACACACATGTTGATGCTAAAAGTAGATACATATACAACACTGCACCATTTTCATGGCAAATTAATGGAGTAGTTGCAGGTGATTGGTCAAGAGGTGGAAGTGAAAACGATCCAATACTAAGACAATACAATGCAACTGCTGAGTCTAGATTTGATAGATATATCTACAATGACGATACATGGTTTTACTATGGAAGTGCGGATCTAGGTTATAGAAAGCAATCGACTGCTTCAAGTGCTGATGATCCTTATGTAAAAGTAGGAGCTGGTGTAGGTTATGGTCGTATGTATGATGCAACTGCCTTAGCAAAAGCTCTTAGAGTTGTAGAGGATCTTTTAAAGTACAACATCATATCTGGTAACTTACCTGATAATGCTATGCTTGAGCTTGCAAAGATTGTTGATTTAGAAGATGAGTATATCAGTAAGTATGGACTTAGAGAGTACAAAAAATACTGGTATGAAGATATGGAGAAGATATTCAAACAAGCTGGAGTATTAGGTAAAGACTCTCTTGGTGCTTTTGGAATCGTAAGAATCAATGAGATATTCTCTTATGAGAAAATTGGTGGAAGATTTCATGGTTGGAAAGTAAGAGCTGGTATTGGTAAAATACTATCAAATTATGATGGTGAGAGTGAAAACACAACTGCTGATGCAGAGTTTGAGTTTGGTCAACCATATGGATATAATGCTCAACTTACAGAAAGAGCACTATTTTCAAAAGTTCTTGATGATGATTCAAACTTAGATTATCAATTTTCAAACAAGCTAACTTATACTTATGAGTTATCTGATACGATTGATTGGGATAATAGCTGGGTTCTTGATTATCAAGCATATGAGCAAGGTGATAATGTAACGACTAACACTTTATCAAGTGGATTTAACTACTATCTACCAAATCAATTGATCTTTAATGTAACTTTGTCTTTAAGCAAGACTGATGGTACAAATGGTCAAAGTGTTGAGACACCTGATTGGGATACTCAACTATTTACTGGTCTAACTTATAGACTTAAATAAAACTTCTTTGTGGGAGGAGTTCTCCTCCCATATCTACACATACTTAGCCCTCTAAATTTAAAAAAGGAAAATTATGACAATTAATCCTCTATTATTGGAAGATATAGAAAACTCAGAACACCCATCTGATTTTATACCAAATGATGGATACTCTGTTTTGATACTAAGACTACCTCAAGTAGAAGATCATAAAATTGAGCTTAACTCTTACGCTTTTATAGTAGATAAAAATGGATGCTACTTTTATGATAGAGATAAAGGTGAGCTTGTGAAAATAGGTTCATTTGCAGAGTTAAACCGATTTTTGGATGAAAAGACTGAAAAGCTGATAAAAGATAT
>CAZYJF010000161.1:0-2581 GCA_964647715.1 uncultured Sulfurospirillum sp.
GAAGAGTTTCCTGCCAAGGAGACTAGAATAGTCCTAAAAACTCTCGATGGCAAAGAGAGAGTCCTTACCAAAGAGGAGATGGATGAACTCATCAAAGAAGAAGCGGCGAAGATCGATGAGGGTAAATCTCCCCTTACAAATCCACAGCTTCAAAGTGGAGATGGTAGTATGGGACTTGGAGGGATACTGCTCTCTAGTATGGCTGGAGCCGTGCTTGGGAGTTGGATCGGAAACAAGCTCTTTAACAACCCATCTTATAAACAACAAAGAGCAAGAAGTTACAAATCTCCACAAACATACTCAAGATCAAAAAACTCTTTTAACAAAGCCAAGGCAAAAAGATCAGCGAGCAAAAGATCAGGATATATGAAAAGAGGTGCATCTCCAAGAAGAAGAGGTGGATTTTTCGGTGGTAGCCGTGGCGGATTTTTTGGAGGTTGATGATGAGATTAAAGAAGGTAAAACCACTAACAAAAGAGTTTCTTGAGTCTATCAACTTCTCTTGGCACACCCACGAACACAGCGGTGAACAGTTCGTCAAAGATGAGATCGTCCTTATAAGTGAAGATGAGGCAACTGCCTACTACAAAGCAGCCAATGAACTCTATGATATGTTTGTAGAAGCAGGACAATATGTCATAGACAATGATCTCTTCTTTGAGCTTGATATACCATTTAATCTTGTTGATCTTATCAAAAAGAGTTGGGAGAGTGAAGTGCACTGGCATCTATATGGGAGGTTTGATCTAGCCGGTGGTTTGGATGGAGTACCTATCAAGCTACTTGAGTTTAATGCTGATACTCCGACAAGTCTCATAGAGACATCCATCGCCCAATGGGCACTGCTAAAGTATAACAATCTTGACGATCAAAGACAATTTAACAACATCTATAATGCTTTGAGAGAGAATTTTCAAAGATTGGTAACTTTGGATGAGAGTGTGGAGGATTTTGCCTCACTTTATGAGGGGTGGAAGATACTCTTCTCATCTGTCAGGGGAAATCCTGAAGATGAGGATACTACAAGATACCTCATGGATATAGCCGATGAGGCTGGATGGAATGTAGAGTTTGCCTATGTGGATGAGGTGGAGTTTAGTGAAGAGGGAGTCTTTTTTAACGATGAAGAGTATGAGTACTGGTTCAAGCTCCTACCGTGGGAAGATATCGCTATCGAGGAGGGAGAGTTAGCAACTCTGCTAGATGAGATAGTATCAAACCAAAAAGCCATCATCCTAAACCCAGCCTACACCCTACTCTTTCAAAGCAAGGGGATGCTAAAGATCTTGTGGGATCTCTATCCAAATCATCCTCTTTTGTTAGAAACTAGTTTTGAGCCTCTAAAAGGCAAAGCTTATGTAGAAAAAAGATGCTTTGGCAGAGAGGGCGAAAATGTCAAGATATTTGATGAAAACGGAAATATCTTGGATGAAAAAGATGGACATTATGAGAACTTCAAACCGGTGTATCAAGAAAAAGCCGAGCTAAACCAAGATGACAAAGGAAACTACTACCAAGCCGGAGTATTCTTCGCCTATGAGGGGTGTGGATTGGGTTACAGGACGGCTAATCGGCTTATCATAGAAGATAGAGCTAGTTTTGCAGCTCATATGATTGATGGGTGATTTTTGTTAGAAGTTGTTTCTAGTACAACAACTTCTAATCAAACAAATACTTTATTGATTAGACTCCATCAACTCTTCTATATCGACAGGTTCATTAGACTCTGTGTTATGTGAACTTCTTAGTGAAGCAGTGATTGGCAAGAAACGATGCTCTATCGGATCAAAGTACTCAAGTTCACCATTATGAAGATGATAGTACCAACCTTGGATGAAGATTGTCCCATCGGCTACTTTTCTTTTCACCGCTGGATATGTCAAAAGATTTTTTATCTGTTCGATGACATTAAACTTTTCTGTAGCAGTGTAGAGTGTTTTAGGATCTTTGTTTCCTACAAATGCGATCGCTTGTTCTTTTGCAGATTCTCCAAATCTTAGCCATTTTCTGATGTTTGTCATCTCTATGTCATCTTCTGGGATATCTTTGTGAAGGCTTTTACAAGCACCACAATCTGTATGCCCACAGACGATGATGTTGTCAATATTCAAAACCGATACTGCATATTCTATCGCCGCAGGAGTAGCAGAAGCTTCGGACTCTTCATCAAACGGAGGTACAAAATTTCCAATATTTCTCGATATGAAAAGATCCCCTGGTTTTGTATAAGTGATGAGATTTGGCACCACTCGTGAGTCGCTACAAGCTATGAAGAGTGTCTTTGGACTTTGTCCATTTTCTACTAGTTCTTGAAAAAGTCCTGAATACTTTTCACCATATTTCTTTTTAAATATTTTGTAACTCTTCACCAATGTTTCTGTACTCATAACTGCCTCTTTATATAATAATTTTTATATTTTTAGCATTTATTTTAATATATTGCTTATAAAGAGTTTATTAAGTGAACTTTTTTTGTCATAGATCTTTGGATACTTTACTCGTTTCATTTCCAGCGATTAGCAAACATTTCACCCAAAGCACTCAAACTATTTGCATTTGGAGCTTTCAACATAGAGAAAAA
>CAZYJF010000161.1:2681-3790 GCA_964647715.1 uncultured Sulfurospirillum sp.
TAAATCATACTGAAATTTTCCCAGATAGTGTTCATTTCCCATCTCTATATACTCTATTTTGATACCCATATTTCTTGCTGTGCGAAGTAAGTTTAGTTGATTTTCCAAGGGTTTTTGGATCGTATTTAAGACAAAGATCACCTTTGAATCGGTGGCCTTTTGAAGACGAAGAAGATCATCGAGTGTATGAGCTTCACGATTTCCTTTGGTACTAGTACCACTTTCCCAATCCCACATCTTTGATATAGTACCTCCGGGATATCGTATCATCTTTGGATGGAGTGAGGCAGTAGCATCTAGTATCCCTTGATCTAGTTTTGGTAAAAAACTCCAGTTGATATTGACACCTGTTAGTTTCTTTGTATGCATGATAGGCAAATTTTTCTTGTGCTGGGTATCTTCCTCAAAAGATTTATCATTTGTACTTTCTTGCTTGTTAAGACAGCCTAGAAAAAAAATCGAAATGACAAAGATCAAAAACAGATGCTTTCTTTTTGAGTTCATAGTGTTATATCCTAATTTACGCTGCTATATCATACTTTCTGATATCGACTTCTACACCACTATTTGCAATCTCTCTTGCTCTTTTTAGCAACTCTTTTGTGACATCATCATCAATATATTTCTCTCCACAATTGTCGCAAATATGTGCAGGTACCTCTTTGAAAACTATTGTTGTTCTATCTTTTTCCAAAGTAACAGTTGTTGTTCCTAATTTTGTTTCACCATGTTTACAAATCATACATTTCATTTTTTTATCCTTATTTTAAAATTCTTATCCCATTTCTCCGTATCAGGGTGATATGCCGTTATGATTATAATCTCATCACATTTGTCATTTCTTGCAAAAACCACATGAAGAGGTTTATCGAATATTTTTAATGCCAAAAATGAAGGATATGGATTATCATCAAAATATTCTTCAATAATTTTCCCATTTATTATAGTATCTTCGACATCTTCAGCTAATATATCTCTTTCAAATATTCTTTGGACTGCATGCTCTCTATATATAAAGTTCAAAAAACACCTTTTCCTATCTTTGTATGCAATTATAACAAAATTTAAAAGATACTATAAAAGAGCTTTTTATACTACCTCAGTATCTC
>CAZYJF010000162.1:0-3788 GCA_964647715.1 uncultured Sulfurospirillum sp.
ATAGTTAAATGGCAAGATCAAAAAAGTGTGAAGAGGAGTTTAACCCTTGGCCTCCGTTTGTGGATGTGTTCTCATCAGTTATATTGGTACTACTTCTTTTTATACTTGTTACGATTGTCAATGTGGCTTATTATATGCAGTTTAATACCAAAGCAGAGTTTGAGACACAAAAGAGTTCTGCTAAGGTTGATAGCTTGTTTGAGGGGCAAGATACCACTGATATGATATCGATTAAAAAAGAGAAAAAAGTAGCACTCGATAAATCAGGTAATGATGCATTGTTTACTGGTGGAAAATCAGAAGGAAATGCTATGGGCATTCCAAGTCAAGAGAGCAAAATAGATCAAAAGTTAAAGATGGATGGAAACTCTATGATTGTAGAGTACAGATCAAAAGAGATGTTTTTAACGGCAAAAGCAAAAAAAGATTTAGAAAAATTCATTAAAGCTCAAAAGAAGAAAAACAAAGATGCAAAATTTGTCATATCTGTTGCACAACCTACAAATATCTTGGGTAAAACGATTCCAAAACAGATATCAATTGGTAGGGCATTGAGTGCAAAAAATGCCATGAAGAAGATGGGTGTGAAACTTCATGATATGAAATTAAAGATCACAAAGACTAAAGATAAAAATTATAGATATGGATATGTAAGAATTACAGTGAAAAAATAAGTAAAATTATTTAATTTTCTCATAAATCGGACGATATTAAAGCTAATAATATACTCAATATAGGAAGATTTATGTCAAAAAAAGATAGTGCTTATGTAAATTACAGTGATCATAAAGTAGAAATATTAAAAGCACCTAAGGCAAATGAGAGTATCAGTGTCTATGCAAGACCTGGTGATAAGATACATTTTGATTTTGATATCAGTAAAGCACATTTTAAGATGCTTGGTAATGATATCATCGTCAGAATGCCAGATAATAGTGAAATCATATTTGTCAATATGGTTATCATGGCATTTGAAGATAATCCTCCAAAAATAATTCTTCCTTCAGGTCAAGTGCTAGAACTTAGTGGTATCTTGATGCAAGTTGATGAGATCAAAGAGAGTTCTATTGATTCGATAATCACTGATGTTTATACTCCTACACAAGAGGAGCTTTCAAAATTAAAAGAGAAACTTCAAGAAAAAGAGCAAGAGTTAGAGAGTAAGCAAAAGTCACTTGAGGCAAAAGAGCAAGAGGTTCATAAGAAAGAAGAAGAACTTTCTGCAAAGAAGATGAATCAGTCTGATAAAGTGGCTCAAGAAGAGCAAGAGAAGTTAAGAATGGTAAAAATTGAGGAGGATACATCTCCCTCTGAAAGTGAAGCTGAGGAGAATGACTTTACATCTTATTTTATGGCTAGTGATGATAGTTCAGCATCTGCTAGTGATGATGGAAAGGGTGAAGTAACAGCAACACTTGAGTTTGATATTGGATTATTTCAAACTCAAAAAACTATTTCTAAAAGTGCAGATTCTACAGTAGTAGATGGAGGTGGAGGTAGTGTTAGAGCTAGATATGATGCTAGTGGTGAAGCTCAAATAGAGAGTGAAACACTCGATTTTTCTACTCACCATGAGAGGATGCTTATAAGAGCAGATAACTCTGAGTGGTTTGGAGATGGGTATCTGTCAAAATTAATCAATATCAATCCTAAGCAACCGATGGGCTTTAAGGTTGATAAGATAGTAATTAGTGATCTGCCTGATGGTTTTGAAATAGTAGGAGCCAAAAAGGTAGGTAATGGCTGGGAAATTTACTCTCAAATATCCAAAGAAGAGGTGGCAAATAGAGATCCAAAGTTTGAGCCAATAAGTCCAAGAGATGGTTTTATTAAAACTGATAAAGGGATAGAGCTTATCTTAAAATATAAGAGTGATACTACTCATGATGACTTCTCCTCTAAGGTTGAACTGTTTTCCAAATTTGATCTTGCAAATGTCAATCTTAGTGAAGAAGAGTTAAAAGACTTTGTAACACCTGATAATAAAGAGTTATACGGAAAGACAAATATCGGCTTGCAGGTAAAAGATGTCAAAAGTCCAGAAGATTACACATATGATGGTAAAGAGGATTTGGGTTTTGTGCTCTCAAGAACTCCAAATGAAAATATCATCTTTACATCTCATGGAGATAGTGAAGTAATTGGCGGAATTGTCAATGATACGATAACTGCCTATGAAGGTAATGATACAATTAATGCAGGAAAAGGTGATGATACGATAGAAGCCGGTGAGGGTGATGATGTCATTGATGGTGGAGAAGGAGTTGATCTACTTGATTTTAAAGCAGCACATGGACCCATTGATATCTCTTTGAAGCTTGGAGTTTCCAAAGGACAAGGAGATGATAAGGTTGAAGGAATAGAGAATGTTTATGGTAGTTCATTTTCAGATACTATAGAAGGAAGTGATGAGAAAAATATCATAGAGGCAAGAGATGGAGATGATATCATTAAGGGTCTTGGTGGAGATGATATTTTAAAGGGTGAGATAGGAAATGACACTATCAGTGGTGGAATAGGTGATGACTTAATAGATGGTGGAAGTGGAAATGATACCGTCAGTTTCAAAGATAGTGCAAATGGAGTTTCAATTTATCTAAGAGATCCTGACTCTAAGGGAACTGGTAGTTCTTATGGAAAAGCTGAGGGTGAGGGTTTAGATAAGTTAGTGAGTATTGAAAATGCCACTGGAAGTGAGTTTAAAGATTTTATCTATGGAGATGATGAGGTCAATACTATCAAGGGTCTTGGTGGTGATGATACTATCATCTCATCTAAAGCAAATGATGAGATCGATGGAGGGGATGGAGTCGATACTCTTGATTATTCAGCTTTGAAATATGGTTCGATTGAGGCGAATTTAGAAAAACACTATATCAGTGGTAACGGATATGATATCGTTAGTAATGTTGAGAGAATTATAGCTACAAAGCAGGATGATAAATTGGTAGGAGATGATGCCAATAATATCTTTGAAGCAAGTAGTGGGAATGATTATCTTGATGGAAAAGCTGGAGATGATACTTTAAAAGCAGGAGAAGGAGATGATACACTTATCGGTGGAGAGGGTGATGATATCCTTGATGGTGGTGAAGATGTAAGAGGGGGAGATTTAGTTGATTATAGTAGTGCAAATGGTGCTATAAAAGCTGATCTGAAAAATGGACTTGCCACAGGTGAGGGCAGTGATAAGCTAATCGATATCGAAAACCTCAAAGGTTCAAAATATGATGATATTTTGATTGGAGATGATGGAGTAAATAGACTTCAAGGTGGAGAAGGAGATGATACACTTAGTGGAGGACTAGGTGATGACCTTCTTGATGGTGGAGTTGGAAATGATAGTGTAGATTTTTCAAGCTCAAGCAATAGTGTCAAGATTGATCTTCAAAACAAATTGGCAGTAGGAAGTGATGGAGTTGATATACTAAGTAGTATCGAAAATGCCATTGGTTCAAAAGCAGATGATGTGATTTTGGGAGATTCAAAGAAGAATACTCTTCATGGTAAAGAGGGTAATGATCTACTTATGGGTGCAATAGGGGATGATAGCCTCTATGGAGATGAAGGAGATGATAGGCTAACTGGTGGAAGTGGAGATGATCTAATTGATGGTGGAGTTGGAATCGATACAGCAGAGTATAGTGATTCTAACAGTGCTGTTGATGTTGATTTGTCGATTAAGACGAAGCAAGATACTAAGGGCGGGGGTAAAGATACTCTTGTAAGTATTGAGAATTTAAGAGGTTCAAATCTTGATGATAGATTGAGTGGAGATGATAGTGTAA
>CAZYJF010000163.1:0-3787 GCA_964647715.1 uncultured Sulfurospirillum sp.
CCATCTTACCGATAGACGAAACAGCCGAAAAGTTTTTATTGTTTCCAAATGACTTAGCAAGTGACTCTAGTGCCTTGTTTGTTTTTTGTTGAGTTTCCAAAGAGGCAAGCTGTGAAGTTTGATTTAAGATCTTATCTGTATCCATTGGTGAAGTTGGATCTTGGTGTTGAAGCTCTGCTAAAAGAAGCTTCAAAAAGTCATCCTTTCCTAAAATTGATTTTGGATTTACTGACCCACTAAAACTATCTAAACTATTTGAACTATCCACTTTTGAAATTGCCATTACTCTCTCCTATACATAATTTGGTATTACTATATCGATGCTATCACTAGTATCTTCTTCACTAAAGCTCTCATAGTTTTCACTATTTTTGGCTTTGCCTTTACTCTCTTGTTGATTTTTTCCATTTTGATTTTGTGAAAAATTCATCTGTAAGTCTGAAAACCCCATATTTACAAGTGAATTTCTAAACTCAGCTTGATTTTGCATAAAAAGTGCCATAGATTGGGTATTTGAGCTGATATTCACATGCAAAGTTGAACCTCTGTTTATGAGTGTCACATCAACATCACCCAAATTTTGAGGACTAAGTTGCATCTTGATCTTCATCAAAGGTGCCTTATAACTTTCAACCTTCTCTTTAAATTCAGTCGCAAAAGTGTTAAGTGATTTTCTTAGATCTACTGGCTCTTTTGTTTTGATATGAGTATTTGTTTTTATATCTTTTGATTCATTGACTTGGAGACTTTTTTCCTCCTCTGCACTCTCTTTTAAAGTGACCTCATCTCTTTCTATCATATTTGTCTCTTTTGCACTAGCTAGATCTGATTGCGATTTTATATTTAGTACATTTTTTACAACTTTTTGCTCTAGACTCTTATGGTGCTTTGATATTTGCTCGTTATCCCCAACTTTGGTTTTGAGCAGATTCTCATCTATCTTATGATCTTTAGTAACTATATTTTCAGCCACTGACTTTGAAATATTCTCCGCCACTACTTTGCTCTCAACACTCTTTGAAACATTTTTAATCGGATCTACTTGATCTTTGATAAGTTTTTTCTCTATATCCGTTTGATTCTGTTGTAATGGTTTATTATTGACTTTTTCTAGGATCGATTTTGTGATATTATCATCTGTCTTAACTTCTTTAGATACTATCTGTTCAACTGTTTTACTCTCTACTTGATCTTTAGTAGCACTATTTTGAATAACTTTTTCAAAGACAGTTTTAATTATCTTCTCATCTTTTCTAAGTTCATTGATGACTATTTTTTCCTGATTCTTACTATGAACTTCTTGTATCTTGTTGATATTTTTATCTTGATGCTCTGATCTTTGATCTGCTATGTTATTTTTATTTTCAGCACCCTTTTGCAAAACTTTTTCGACTACCTCTTTGCTTATCATCTCATTAGTTGTGAGATTTTTCTTGGTTACACCTTGAGTGATAATCTTGCTCTCATCACTCTTTGATATATTTTGAGAAGCTATATTTTTCTCATCTTTCAAAAGAGTCTCTTGAACTTTATTGATCTTTTTGTCAAAATGCTCTGATCTTTGATCAACTCTTTTGCTTAACTTTTCTACTTCATCGTAAATTTTTAAATCCTGCTTTTTATCATTTTTTATCTCTACTGTAGAAGTTTTTTCAAAATGATTGCTGTTTTCTTTAGTTGAAACTTGCTTAGTATCATTTATCAACTTTGCCAATACATTTTGCTTTGAAGCTTTATAGTTTGTTAAAAAATGTTTATGATCTTCGCTTGTATGATCTTTGTATTTAGGAGCTATCAGTTTGAAAATTTCAGAGCTAGTAACTCTTTTTACTAACTTCTTATCATTTAGATCAAGTGCCCTCTCCACCTTAAAGAACTCAAAGTTTTTCACTTTTATACCATTTTCATTTGCGACATGTAGAAGGTCTTTGATGTTTTTTGCATCTTTTAGTTGACTAATCACACTTTTTGTTTCAAGTTTAACTTTTATATCTTTTGGAATATCTATACTACTTAGTTCCACTTTTCCCGTTTGCTTGATATTTAGTGCAACTTTAAACAGCTCTTCAATAGTAACTGAATCCAAAGAGATATCAAAATCATCTAGTATATCCTCTTTGCTACTAGCTGTAACACTTTGCGATTTTAACAAATCCAAAACTTCATCTTTTGAAAAATCAGATGGTGTTTTTGCAGTTTTTTCAAATTCAGCCGGTAAATTTAATAGCTTAGCCAATAAAAATTGACCATTTTTGCTATCATTTTCCTCTTCTACCAAAGATTTTACAAGATTCTCAAATAGTCCATGTGAATCTTTTGATCCTGCATCTTTACTATTTTTAGAATTAAATTTAATATCTTTACTTTCTGCTGATGAGTGTAAAATCAACCCATTCATTTTAGCTCCTAATTTTAGCTTTTTATATAGATATTTGTAGCATATTGTGTGCCAAAAATAGTTTTTGATGACAAAGATCAAATAACTTTAATACAAAAATATTTACAAATATAATCCATTACAAAAATTAATAAAGTCAAAATTAAGATATAAAATCTATTAAAGGAAAAAGCTAAAAAGAATGAATTTCACTTAAAAAGAGCAAAAAAATAATTTTTGGTAAATTATTTTATACCCTACATAAGAGGCTACAAATATAATACAGCTCAAAGTAATATATATTTTACTTAATTAAACTTAAAAAACAAAGGAGAGCATATATGAAGAGAGTTTTATACGGCATAGGAGCCGCTACGATATTGATGACAGGTTGTGGAAGTGGAGGTGTTGAAAGATCAGATCTTAATCAAGATACAACTACTATGCCTCACAAGGTAGATAGAGCAGTTGTTCGTGATTTTATCAACAATGATTCTGTAAGAGAGGTAAGATCTGACAATATTCACCTATCTGCAGCTGTAGTACCTGCAAATGGTAACTTAGCTATTAGAGCACATGTGGCTAACAGAAGAGATCTAGTACATGCAGCATTCTATATAGATTTGGATCATGACAGTAGTACAGGAGTTCAATTTAGTGTTAGAACAAATTGGGAAGATCAACATGCTCAACCAGATGGTGAAGTTGGTGCTGATTTAATAGTCACTGATGGAAATCTTTACTACTATAACAGACATGAAAGAAGATGGAGATACTGGTTTCATAGTTTTCAACCCCTTGGAAGAGTAACATATACTAGAGACACTAGAAATGGTGACTTTATCATCGAACTTCCTAGAAATATAGCAACAGCTTACCATGCTAGAGCAGACAGAAACCCTCAACCAGACAATACAAGGATATATCAAGTACCAGGTGATATGGATTATAGTGAGATTGCTAGAAGATTCAATGGCAATATCCGTGTCGCAGTTGAGTTGGTAAATGCAGACTGGAGTGTCAAAGTAGAGTCAAACGAAAGACCATTAGAATATACTTACGATCCAGATAACCATAACAACAATCATCAAGAGAACAACAATCACAACAATGATAATCATACTCAAAATAATAATCACGAGACTAACAACAACCACAACAATACTCAACACAATAACAACAACCATGCTGATTTTTCAGTTAGCAAAGATGGAAATAGTGTAATTGCTCGTTTATCTCATGCTGGTAATTTTGCAAATAATGGGTTGTTTATTGATAGTGACAACAGTTCAAGAACTGGATACAAACCATATCTTCATGGTTTAGGAGCTGATTATCTTGTAGAAGGAACTCATCTGTACCACTACAATGGAAATGGTCACAATTGGAGTTGGAAACTTGTAGGAAGTG
>CAZYJF010000164.1:0-3754 GCA_964647715.1 uncultured Sulfurospirillum sp.
CTTCTACAAATTCACCAGCATCAAAGTGTGCTCTTCTTTCGCAGTTGTCGTGAATTCTGTAACCAAATGCAAATTTTGGTCTAAGAAGTGAATCCAACTCAGGAATTGAGCCTGTAAGAACATAGTGTAAAATCACTCCTACCATATTTGATGGATTGGCAGGACATGCTGGTATATTGATAAGGGGCTTGTTTTTTACCACATCCATTACACCAACAGCATCGGTTGGATTTGGAGCCGCAGCTGGAACTCCTCCAAATGTCGCACAACTTCCAACGGCTACAACAGCCGCGGCATCTTTTGATACTCTTGTTAAGTGATCTATGAATGTCTCAGCTTTTGCTCCTATCGTTCCATAATAGCCATCCATACCTCTTGGTACTGAACCCTCTACAAATAGAATATATTTACCCTTAAAAGTCTCTATCGCATCTTCAAGCTGTTTTTCTGCTTGATGACCTGAAGGAGCCATTAGGGTTTCATGAAACTCTAGTGATATGATGTCTAAGATTATCTCATCAATTTTTGGTCCATCACTCCTAAGAAGTGCTTCAGAATTTCCCGCACAATCTTGAAGCTCTATCCAGACAACAGGCACTCTATTCATCAACTCTGCCGCTTCTGCTACAAGTGGTGTAAAAGAAGCTGGAAGCATAAGCATTGCCGTTGTAGCACTAGCCCACTTCATAAAATCTCTTCTATCAAATCCCTCAGACTCAATAGATCCCTTAAAGTCAATTCTGTTACTTATAGGAGGCAACTCTCTTAGCTCCTGAAGTCTGTTTTGACATTTAGCAAAGAGCTCTTTATAGTACTCTTCACCCTTGTTTGTATCAACCTTTGCACTCTTTGATGTAAAGAGACTCTTAATCGCATCAACTCTTTTATCGCTCATCGATCTCTCCTTTTTGTTTAAATGAACACTCATTCAAATTATATACTATTACGACTAAATTTCAGATTAAAATCATAAAAATAGATTATATTAAGAGGATAGATTTTCTCTTATTTAATGAGTCGTACAAACTGAGCATAGATCAAAGCTTTTGAATATAAATTCTGCCATATTTTCATCATCACTTCCAAGCATAGCCTTTTGAGAGACACCCATCTCCTCTTTTGTTCCGTTTGATAGATTCCACTGTGTCGGTGTAATGATTTGATAATTTTGTATGATTCCCCTATCTATCTTGACTTTGTGTATTAGTGATCCTCTTGCTGCTTCAACACTCCCTACTCCACTTCCACAAAGTTCGCTAATATCAACTTTAGGTTTTATATATGAAGTTTCACTAAGATCAATGCTATCAATCAAAGATAAAGAGTGATGAAGTAACTCTAATGATTCACATACTCTTGCTAAAATTCTAGAAACTATGCTATCAGCATATCTTCTGTGTGCATCTTTAATCAGTGGTTTTTTCTTAAGCATTGCTCTTGAGAGTGGTCCTACTTCATAGTATTTGGCTTTGTATTGGACATTTTTTGCCATAGAGTTTTCATTGGCAGTGATTTGTATATATTTTTCATCTATTTTTTCATTGACTCTTGTTGAAATTGATTTTCCTCTTTTAAAGAGTGAATTCTCTCCAAAAACGATGAATCTATCAAAACTCTTTCCACACTCAAGCCAATTTAGCTCTTCTATTTTTTGCAAAAGTTTTGGCAAATCCCCCTCTTTTGAGAAGATATTTTCCACCCTTTCACACTCTAAGAGTTTTTGGCTATCACTTTCAAGGATTATATTGCTTGTAAAAAGCTCTATCACTTCTTTTAAAATCTTTTTTAACTCTATTATCTCAAGCATCCCTAGATCAGAGACTACTCCACCTACAATAGAATATGAGTTATGTGGGTATTGCCCTGCAATCACTGCTATAGCTTTAGATAACAAAGATGAAGCTTTGGTTGCTTTGATGATCTCTTGGTTAAAGCCCAAAAGGGGAAAGAGTGTCAGATAAAACCATTTTATATGATTTGCAATGATCTCAAAATTTAGAGTTAATTCTCTTAAGATTCTCGCTTTTTGAGTGATTTGAAGATTTTCAAAACAGTTCTCAAGAGCTTTAACTGTTGCAATTAAATGTGCATGTCCACAAATTCCACAAACTCTAGGGTTAATCACAAGAGCATCTAGTGCATTTTTACCTCTTAAGATCTCCTCTATGGCTCTGCTTGATTCAAAAATAATATTTACAAATTCAACCTTGCCCTCTTGGAAACTAAACTCCAGTTTTGCTTCGCCCTCTATCTTTTCTATGAGCTTTTTAACTACAACTCTACTCATCAAAAAGCCTTTTTGAAAAACGCTCTATCTTAAAAGCTTTTGTTACACCTGAGAGTGTCAAATAGGCTCTTTTTGGAATACCAAAGGGAAGATATTGGGGAATTCCCATATTTTTTTTTGTTTCATATAGGTTGTCTTTTGGAAAGCTGGGTTCTGTGCATCCCATACAAGGTTGACCAGCTCTGGTTTTGGAGTTTACTTCATTCCACAAAATCTTATTACAAGATCCGTGAGTAAATGGAGCTTGGCATCCGTGATCATAAAACATACAACCTTCTCTCTCACCAAAGTTGTGTTTATCGATCTTGTATTCAAAATACTCATTTCTCACACAACCGTTATGTACACTATATGCATAAAACTCTTTTGGTCTGTGAAACTCATCGACTATTATTTCAAAACCCTCTTTTAAAAGGTAGAGTGTATCAACAAAGACTTGAGGGTGTATCGGACAGCCAGATATTGAGATCACTTTATTTTTATAAGCTAGAAACCGTTCAACAACTTCTTCTTTTTTGTATAAAAGACCACTACTGTTTTGGTATGGACTCTCTTGAAAAATACCTCCAAATGTGGCACAGGTTCCAAGCGTAATGATATGTTTAACTTTAGGTGCATATAGATTGATGATATCAACAACTCTTTTACCAGCTCTTGTAAAATCATCACTAATCGTCCCTTCAATGAGCAATATATCACAATCGATATACTCAGTTACAACCCTTTCCAAACTATATGCAGAGTCAAAAATAGGATGGTGTATAAACTCAAAATCCTTCAAAAATCTATCCATATCAGGATAGTTCAAAAATGAGTGAGAATTACCATTACAAGCTAATCCTTGAATCCAAAGAAGTTTAGTCTTCATCAACTTTTAAAGCTTTGTAAATGTTATTTGAAATGTCATCTATATATGAATCTAATTGATTTGGCAAAATCCCCTCCCCCTGCAAAAAGACCATGCCACCCAAATATCCCATAAAGAGTCCAAAGGCAGAGAAGAAATCTTGGTTTCTTAACTCTCCCTTCTTGACACCATCTTCAAAAAAGATCATCATTTCAGTAACAAAATCACTCACACAGATCATCCCCTCACATCCATCTTTGAAGACTTCTCTGTTTGAGAGATATATCCGTAGAAAATACTCTATCATCTGGGGTCTTTCAATCGCAGTTTTAAAGTAGATCGAGACTATCTTGTAAATTTTTTCTTTTGAACTGATATCTGATTCATTGATCTTTTTTAATTCATCACCTAGATATTTTGAGATATATTTGATGATCTCTTTTGCAAGAATATCTTTTGATTTGAAGTAGTTGTACATATTTCCAACACTCATACTAAGTTCATTTGCGATATCAGGTATGGTTGTATTGTAAAAGCCATCTTTGGAAAAGAGTTTTAAAGCACCTAGCATTATAGCCTCTCTTTTTTGCTCTTTTGATGGTCTTGACATATCAATCCTT
>CAZYJF010000165.1:0-3733 GCA_964647715.1 uncultured Sulfurospirillum sp.
ACTCTTCTACAATCAAGTCTTTTTCTATTCTCAATAGCACCAGCACCTTTTCTAATCTCTCCATCAGCATTAAAATCAGCTACCCCACCGTTGTTTAAGTTTGATGATAGACCATTATTATCAATCACTTCAAGACAAACCAATTTTTTCGTTCCATTTGGATATTTGCTAAAATCTATCTCTACATTTTGGCACTTATCTTTAACAACTAACTTTTTGTTCTTAGCATTTTTATCTTCACCTTCATCTGCAATATACCAGTTACACTTTACTACCTGACCACCATCAGTATCAACACTACTATCAAGACCATTTAATTTAAGATTATAGTTTCCATCGCTTAGTGTATATTGCCCATCACTAAATGCCGCACCTTGACTTCCAGCATCTGCAATCTTTGGAATAGGAGGCTCTCCAGCATCCTTACAACACATATCATTTCCACCACATCCGATGCTAAATAGTACAGCACTTAGCACTAATGAACTTCCTATCGCTATCTTAGAAAAGTTACTCATTCATAGACTCCTTAAAATTTGATTTGCACTCATTATATAAATTTATTATTAAGAGTTTCTTTAAAATAGTTTAATTTTCACGATTTGCTCATATTTTTGCATATATTAAAGTCCCATAGATAACTATTTTGATATTTTTAGGGCAGAAGAGGGGGTATTATGATGGTAAGTTTAACTATATAGCTTTACTTCATCTATATCTGCTTGGTAATCTAAGAAGTTTAACTGTTTCTTGATGAGCTTTCTTCTGTTTATATTTTCATTTTTCTTTATCTCTAGATCAGTGATTGCTTGATCTATCAAAGCTTTCGCTTCGACTAATTCATCTTCACTACTAAAGCTTGGTATATTTTTTAGATGCTCATTGAGATTATCATACTCTTCATTTACTATGAGAGAGAGTAGTTCATTAAGCCACTGCTGGCTCATTTGAAGTCTCCTCTTTCCATGCTTCTAGTAAAACTGATGCTACATTTATAGCTTCATCAATCTTCTCTTTTGAGTTTTCTAAATTTGCTTCGCTTAGTAATTTTAGTTGGTGATTATAGAGACCATGAAGATAGTGTGCTATCTCTCCGCCGTCATAATTTAGTGTTGCTATGAGTTCCATATATATAGCAGTTGCTCTATTGATATAATAGACTTTTTTCTCTATATCACCTTCACTCATAGATCGTTTTGCATGAGAGGTAAATCTCAATATCCCCTCATATAACATCTGTGTCAATTTATATGGTGAATCAACTAAAGTAGCATTTTGTGCATAAGCGTTGTAAGCATTTTTCATTATTTTCTATTCTCCTTTTTATTTTCTTGCGTATTGTGCTTCTATCATTGAAGTTAGCATATCTGATGAACTTTTTAGAGTTCCTATGACTTGGTCAAATGATGCAAACTTTTTGTGTAAAATCTCATATCTATTCTCTAGAGATTGTTTTGACTTTTCAAGAAGTTGAGCAAGTGAACTAGCTCTATCATTTAGGTTTGCCTGTAGTGACTTTAACGGTCCGCTACTTCTTGTAGTAAGTTCAAACAAAGTTGAATCAAATTTTCTAAATAGACCTTTATTATCTGCACTCCCTATAAAGAAACTCTTAAACTCCTCAGGATCGTTTTTCATAGACTCTTTGAATTTATCCTCATCAAATTTTAGACTACCTTTTTTGTCGATATCTAGTCCAAAATCATTTGCCATTTTCCCATTTGCTGAAAATGTAGTATCCAAAACATCTCTTAAACGATCTTTGATATCTCTAATCTCACTGCTTCCTTGAAAAACTGCACCCACTTTTTTGTCTGCATTGTAACTAGTCAGATCAGAGATTAGTTTTACACTTTCATTGTACTTATCTACAAAGCTTTTTACTTCATCAGTGATCTTTTGTGTATCTTTTTCGATGTGAAGGGTTGTGGTTCCTTTTTTGTTCAGAGTGATATCTACTCCATCAATTACATTTTCTATATGATTTGAAGCTTGAGTGATGGTGACATTATCTACTTTAAATGTTGCATCTGTTGGTTTTTGAGCATTGTAGAATCTGATTTTTCCAGATGTATGTATAGTATTTTCAACTCCTGTATCTTTTGCTTTCAATACAAGTCTATAAGGTGTATCACCTCCAATATCAAGAACTTTTCCAGATACTTTTCCATCTGTCTCTTGCTCGATTCTTTTACTGATAGTCTCAAGTGTATCAGTATCACTGATATCAATATCATAAGTGTTATCGTTGATGCTTATGTGCATCGTTCCAGCCCCTATGGCAGCATCTTTATCCTCATATTTTGCAGATTGTTTGATACTGTTTGTTGCGAGTTTAACTACTTTAATTGTAAGATCTTGCTCTTTAACAGTATCAGCAACTTTTGCACTTACTGAATCACCATCAAGGGTTGTAGTAGTTGCATTATAGTGAGATTCGTCTGCTAGTTTGGTAGAGAGATCGTATAAGCCACTTAAGAGGTTTTTTATAGATTTTAATCCCTCTTGTTTTAACTTTACCTCTTCTTGGTTTCTCTCAATCGGTTTGATTTTAGCATCTGTGTCAGCATCTTTTAATTTATCAAGTAGATCAGAACTCAATACCCCGCTACTTCCAAGACCTAGTGTACTAATTCCAGCCATTATACTCTCCTATCTAATAATTTTCCAATGGACTCTTTGATACTCTTTGCGAATTTCATAGCCTCTTCACTTGGAAGTTTTCTTATCACTTTGCCACTATCTTTGTCAATGACATTGATATAGACCTTATTTAACTCTTTGTCATAAGCAAAGCTTACATCCAAATTTGAATCTTTAGCTTTGCTATTTAACTCATCAGTCAACTTCTCCAAATCCACATCAGAGTTTTTTTCTATAAGATCTTTTTTATTGGCTACCTTTTCGTTTAATTCAACATGATGATCACCCGCATTGATAGAAGCGGTATGTGTGATCGGTGTTGAAATAGTGTTTTGAACCTGTGTTGAAACCATAACCACTCCTTTGATTGGGTTTTTCTAAACATAGAATCGGTAAAGTTTTTTTATACGGTAGTTCTATTTAGATAAAAATCCAAATTTTGTGATAAAATCCTATTCATAATTACAAAATGTTACAAGGTGATGGATGAAAATAGCTCTAAGATGTGACTCTTTACTTCTTCATAAAGCTCTTAAACTTTATCTTAAAGAGTATTTAGTAGATGAAAAAGATGCCAAATTTATAGTGAGTGATAAATTTATCCAAACAAGCCTTCCTCTTTTTCTAGTCTCAAATGAAAGCAAGTCAGATCTTATGACACCTTTTACTAAAGAGATGCTCTTTGATGCACTTGAGAGATTTTACTACGGTATCACTATCGAAGATGATGAACATAAGCAGATAAAACTGATAGTAGATGAGTTAAACAAAGCCAAATCTGCAAAGATTGATAAGATAGTAAAAAAGCTATGAGTAAAAAACAACTCTCTGTGCAGATAGAAGCAGGTATATACAAGGGTAAGAAGATATTACTACCCTCATTAAATACCACAAGAAGCACCAAGTCTATCCTTAAAAATTCATTTTTTAACTCTATACAGTTTGATATAGACGGTTTGGATTTTGTTGAACTTTTTGGAGGTAGTGGCTCAATGGGGCTTGAGGCTCTTAGTCGTGGTGCAAAAAAAGCATATTTTATCGAAGTGGATAAAGATGCCTATAAAGTTCTATCACAAAATATTCAAAATAT
>CAZYJF010000166.1:0-3732 GCA_964647715.1 uncultured Sulfurospirillum sp.
CTTTAAAGATCTCTTTTAACTCATCTTTTTTCAAAAGAAAGTTTGGATTTGAACTCTTTTTTTCATTATCTGGATCTTCCATGTAGGTTTCTACGAAAAAAACTCCACCACTTTTTAAGGCTCCAAAAGACCTCCTTATAAGTTCTCTATCTAAAAAGTTGCTCATCACTATTAGATCATAGTCGCTAGTTTTAGGAGTGAAATCATCCAAATCTGCTTCTATTAAATTCACTCTGTTTTTATTTACCTTTGTTTCTAGAGCTTTTAATGCTACAGATGAAAGATCAACTGCATCCACATTAAATCCTAGATTACTTAGATAAAGAGTATGTCGCCCTCCTCCACAGGCAAGATCAAGAGCTTTTTTATCAGTGTAGTTCTCCTCTTTGGATAGAAACTGCTTTAAAATACCTGAGGGATCTCTAGGGGCAAGAAGCTCTGGATTCTTTGCGAACTTCTCATCCCATTTTGTTTTATCATTTTTTGACATGGAGGAATTATACCCAATCTTTGTCTAAATTAAACTTGACAACTTGACAAGTTTGCCGTATAATAAAATAAAAGGAGCAGATGATGGATAGTGTAAGTGTTGGTGAATTAAAAGCCGATTTTTCTCACATTTTAGAAGAGGTTCAAAAAAATGGCAAAAGCTATATCATAGAGTATGGGAAAAAGCACAAAAAAGTAGCAAAATTGATTCCTTATGAAGATGAGTCTAAGGAGCCTAGAAAACTTGGTATTTTGCAAGATAAAGGTAGTTTTGAGATTCATAAAGATTTTAAGATCAGCGATGAAGAGCTGTTTAATTTATGACTTATGTAATTGATACACATATTTTCCTTTGGCTTCTATTTTCACCTAAAAAACTTCCTAAGAAGATAGTAGATATTATTCAAAATCCAAACAACTCTATCTTACTAAGCTCTATCTCTTTTATGGAAATTTCCATAAAATACAACTTAGGAAAGCTCAAACTTGAAGGAGCAGTTCCAGAAGATTTACCACAATTGGCAAAAATGATGAAGATAGATATAATCTCTATAGGTGCAGATGTGATGTCAAGTTTTTACAAACTTCCAAGAGAAAAACACAAGGATCCATTTGATCGAATTCTAATTTGGCACTGCATTAAAACAGATAGCATTTTGATTAGTGTTGATGGAGAATTTGAAGAGTATGAGAAATATGGATTGACAGTATTGGAATTTTAGAAAATAAAAAATTAGTCTTATCTCAAGATAGATGCTTTTTAAAGTCATTAAATTTGATTTATCCGACATAATTTTGTATAATATCTATTATTAATCATAAGGAACGCTTAGAGATGGATATATTTTCAGTTTTATTGGTAGGATCTATTATTACATTTTTGATGTATCAAAATATCAACAAAGTCACAAAAAAGATAGAAGAGAATGCAAAGGACAACAGCCCTAGATATGCTATCTTTGCTTCAAAGATCATCGATAAGATTAGAGAGGTAAAGAGGGATTTGGATAGTGATATGGAGTGTGAAAATCCAAAACTTTGCAAAAATGATACTTGCGATGAGAATAAGATCATCAAAGAGTTAAACAACTTGATAAGAAGAGCATCTTTATATGAAGGTAGATTGGCAAAGGGTAAAAGAAGAAGAGAGATCGAGTCTGATCTAGCAGATATTTTGATGAATTTTGAGAATATTATCAAAGATAGCTGTATCAACGGCTCGGTTGAAGCTTCTAAGATCAAGTATGAACTACAAAACGAGTATCAGAAAATCTTAGGATAGATGTGAGGAAGATCCCCTTTTTTGATGATGAGATCATAGAGTTTACCACACTTGAGACGAGTTGTGTTTATCTAAATGATAAGAGAATGCAGATGTCATACAAGTACATCAATGACTGCTCTCTCTCCATGGCATCGACTTTGACAAGGCAAGGTTGGAGGAGATTTGGCAAATATTTTTCTAGACCTAGTTGCAAAGAGTGCAAAGAGTGCATCAGCCTAAGAGTTGATGCCAAGAACTTCAACTTCACCAAATCTGCAAGACGAGTAATCAAAAAAAACAAAAACACTCTATCTATCTTGACAACTCCCTCACTAAGTGAAGATAGACTAAAGCTTTATGAAAAGTACCACAGATATATGCAAGAGAAAAAGGGTTGGGATTACTATCCTATAAATAGTGACTCTTATGATGATCTTTATATCAAAGGTGCTTCAAGCTTCGCTAAAGAGATTGATTACTACATAGATGGAAATTTAGTGGGAGTTGATCTCATAGACATCATAGATGATGGGATATCTGCTGTATATTTTTACTATGATCCTAGCTTCAAAGAGTACTCACTTGGCAGGTATTCTCTCTACGAGCAGATAAACTTGGCCAAAGATATGGGGCTTGAATGGATCTATTTGGGATATAGTGTGAGTGAGTGTGCTAGCTTGAATTATAAACTCTCCTACAAACCAAATCAAAAACTGCTAAACTCCCCATCAATCAATGATAAAGCGATATGGTCTTAGATTTTTTTCTTTCTTAGGTATGTAGGAAGATCTAGATTCTCTTTTTGCTCTTTTTGAAAGGAGCTAAAGCTAGGGTGTATTATCGACTCATCGATTTCTAGCTCTTCTACCTCTTTTTTTAGTTTATTTATCGCGTCTTTTTCTTTTTCGACTTCTTTTTCTTTGGGTTCAGGGGCTTTTTCTTCTATGATTTCCTCTTTGGGAGGTGTAGGAGTGGGTGAGATCTGGCTCAATTCTCTTTTTTTACCCAATCCTGCCATGATCTGCTTTGCCTCTTCACTATCAATCGCATCTAGCTCAATAAGTGCATATGAAAGCCCCTCGCAAAATCCTTTTAATCTCAAACTATCCTCAAATTCTCTCTCATCTTTTAGAGTATAGAAGCGATCTACGACATCGATAAGTGAGTTGATAAGCTTTATTTTAGTAAAATCATCCATCCAATTATTATACCAAAGGTAGATTATATTAATGGCTCTACGAGAAATAGACTACAAAGATAGCAAATTCCAAATTCACTATGATCTAATCAATCCAAAAAAGAGCCCTACTCTTGTCTTCTTGCACGGTTGGGGAAGTAGCAAAGAGTTGATGAAGAGTGCATTTGGCGACTTTTTTGGCGACTTTAGGCATCTATATATCGATATGCCCGGATTTGGCAAGAGCCCAAACGAAATGGTTTTAACTACTGATGACTATGCTAAGATCATTGATCTATTCTTATCTAATCTAAATATCAAAAAAGAGTTCATTTTTGGACACTCATTTGGAGGAAAAGTGGCAACCTTGCTTCATCCCTCACATCTTATCCTACTCTCATCTGCTGGTATTCCTGTGGAAAAACCTCTAAAGGTGAGACTTAAAATCAAACTCTTTAAACTACTAAAGCCTTTTGGAGCCAAACGATTTGCACAGCTTTTTGCTTCAAAAGATGTAGAAAATATGAGTCAAAATATGTATGAGACTTTTAAAAATGTAGTCGATGAGGATTTTAGCAAACATTTTAGATCTTACAATGGCAAAGCACTTCTGTTTTGGGGTAAAGAGGACACTGCCACACCGCTTTTTACAGCAGAAAAGATTAACTCTATCATTGAAAACAGCAAACTTTATCCGATGGATGGAGATCACTACTTCTTCCTAAAAAATCAAGAAAAAATAGAACAAAAGTTTAAAAAGGAGTTTGGTTTTGACAATTGAGATACTAAATATCATCTCGCA
>CAZYJF010000167.1:0-3713 GCA_964647715.1 uncultured Sulfurospirillum sp.
AAGGATATATATGAAATTTCTCATTGTGGCATCTATACTGCTTAGTAGTATGCATCTGTATGCATCAGATTTAAAGGTTCCTAAACGAGTGAAGATTGTTACTCAAAATCAATCTAGCGCGATGATACTTGTGGATACTGAACATTTTCATCCTGTAGGAAGTCATATTTTTAAAGAGATTTACTCTTTTAGAAAAGTGGGAAAACATATCCTTGCCAAAGCAAAAAGTATGCAAGGAAAAATAGGTTTCATTTCTCCTGATGGAGAGTGGGTTGTACCAGCAGTTTTAGATGAAGCAAAAAATTTTTCAGAGGATAATATATCCCGTGTTAAACAAGATAGGATGTGGGGATTTATAAAAGAAGATGGCTCATGGCTTGTAAAACCTATATATGACTATGTCACTCCTTTTAGAGATGGGTATGGCGTGGTAACAGACAAAGAGACAGGTCACTCTTATTTTGTGGATATAGAGGGTAAAAATACATTTGGCAAAGAGTTTTCACATGCACTCAATTTTTGTAGTGATGGCTTGGCATCGGTAGCAGTAAAGAAAAAGATTCCTCTTTATGTTGTGACACCCAAAGGTGTAACTAAGAAAGATGGTGAGACTTCACAAGAGTTTTGGGGAAAGATAGATCGTACTGGAAAAGTAGTGATGGAGTTAAAACATCCTTATTCAAAAGAATTTTTGTGTAAAGAGACCAAACAGACTAAAACTTCATCTAGCTTCATTCCCAAAATCATACGAAAAAATAGGGGATGGGGTTTTACACTTTCTACAAAAGAGTTTCATAAATTTCCAGATGAGATTATCGCACCGTTAGCAGAGATGGATGCTTGGAATATAAGCTTCTTGGATGGTTTGGCTACGATGATAGACAAAAATAGAACCTTGCGATACTATGATACATCTGGAAAACTCAAATACCATTTTGCACCAAACAGTGAAGGAATCATGTCATTTTATGATGCCAATGAGAAAGAGATTTATAAAACAGATATCAAAAGTGTAAAGGCTTATGCCTCTTTAGCACGAGGGGCACAAGAGCATTTTATTGATCCAAAGAACTATACTAAAAAAGCTATTCTTCAGATAGTCGATACCATGATAAAAGAGAAGTTTAAACGCTACCAACTCCCCAATCTTATTTTTGGCTCTAGGGATGATAAAGCAGTTATTGACCCTTACAAGATAGAGGGGGATAATGAGACGATAAGAGTGGGTGCAGTGACAGTATTGGCAAAGGGTTATGTCGATGAAAATGCTTGGGGAAATCATGAATATCTTTCAGATCAAGAGTCTAGCCAATTTGATAAGTATCTAAAGAGTATCTCAAGCTGGATTACATCCAAATATGGAGAACCTATCAAAAAAGGGTATGATAGTTTTTCATGGAAGATAGGTGATAAATACCTCCAACTTAGTATACATGGTGCCCCTGGTGATGGAGATTTTTACCATATTTTAACACTTGAAGTAAATGGAGAAGAAGCATGAAAAAATCTATAATCATACTCGTTATAGGATATATATGGTCACTAAGTAATCTTTGTGCTTTTGGTGTAGAGGAGATGGTAGTATCTCCTTCAAAAGATATGATAGCTATGATTTATAGTGATGATAAATTACGGCTATATTCTCTCAAAAATGGGAAGCTAATAAGAACAATGCCTCTTATAAAAGGGAGCATTATAGATGCGTTGGTTTTTTCAAAAGATAGTAAAACTATCAATGCTTATTCAGATGAAGAAAACCTTGCATGGGATATCAACTCAGGTAAAAGGGTAGAAGTAAATGGATTGGATAATTTACCACTCAAGTATGGAGTAAGTAGTGAACAGCTCACAGCTCTAAATAAAATCCAGAAGATATCTCGGTTTAATTTTGCTGCATATAACAAAAAAAATGACTCCTTATGGATAGCACATTATGATGACATAGAGATATGGAAGGCAGATGGTAGTCAACAACTAGCACGCATAAAGATGAAAGATTTTGATATCAGTAGTATTGAGTCTATCGCTATATCAAAAGATGGTTCTTACATCGCTTTGTTGGCAAAGCTAAAATCTGATGATGGGAAAATCATCATCTTAGATGGCAACACATATGAAGTGGTTCGAGCATTTAAACCTCAAAGTGGCATCTGTTATAGTATAGAATTTTTAGATGATAGGCGTCTTTTATTGGGCTCAAATTATCCTGTTGAAGTGTGGGATCTAAAGTCTCAAAAACTCTCTTTGAATTTTACAGTCGATGGTTCAGATCTACATGCATCATATCTAGATATATTAAAAGGGAGTTTTCCTCCCTATCATGTAGAGGGCAGAATCAATGCTATGGATGTAGACAACGATGGTCATCTAGTCTTGACAGGAGAGATAGAGTCTATACAAAATCTGATGCTTGATAGCAAAGGAAAAATAGAAAAGATTTATCAGAATGTTTATATCACAGGATATGATGTGCGTTTCTCTCCTGATAAAAGTAGTGTGACATTTGTTTATCATGGTGATCATGCCGTTGTTTATGAGAGTAAAACAGCAAAAGTCATTGGGCATTTTAATCTCGGTGGAGTTCCTGATGGTTCAAGAATTGTAAAGTACTCACCTAGTGGTCACTATATAGCCGTAGGATCTGATGGTGGAGAGTTGAGTATCATCGACATAGAGAACAAAAAGGTTGTAAAGAGTATTGATTTGAAGTCAGGTGTTTTTTCTCTGCAGTGGATAGATGAAGAGAATCTCTTGGCAGGAACGCTCACGCATCTTCAAAGTATAGAGTGGAAGAAAAACAACATTCGTATCATCTTAGAATCAGGGGTAACAGCCATGGATCTATATAGAGATAAAAACAACAATATATCGATAGCCGTGGGTCAAAACAGTGGTAATATCAAGATACTTGATAGCAACTACAAGGTGGTAAAAGAGTTAAATCATAATGGAGTCGGACGCATGGGCTATGCAGAGGACGGCAAGCATCTTGTCTCTTCTTCTGAGGATAGAGTAACTATATGGGATACTGATAACTTTTCACACAAAGAGTGCCCTATAGATGAAGATGAATCCTCTCTTTGGGCGATGGTATATGACAGCATACATCACCGAATCTATGCCGGTGGAGATGGCGGTATTGTCTATAGATGGGATGAGTCCTGTAAAGCGTTGGATCTTAAGTAAGATGTTTATGGGGTTTGTTTTTTAACCCCATGATTGATGCTCTCATGTTTTATCCTTTATACCACAAAACTCACTGCATCAATCATACTATCTACCTCACCATCTAATACATCTTGAAGACGCAACATGACATCAAATAATTTTTTACATGTGTTCTTATCACTATCTTTCAACTCTACAATGAGATTGTAGGCTTTAAGCACGGCATAATATGCTATATCTTCATCATCAGGATGCTTTTTTGAATATGCATCTATCATATCAAAAAGCTTTAGTACCATTTTGATATCGAATTTTCTATATAACCCAATTAATTTTGATGCTGCTTTTACACTCTCGTAAACTAAAATATCGTTTTCAATATATTTGTCAGATACTTTTTTCATCATATAAAAGAGTTCTAAACTATCAGAAATATCATCTTCTGAAAAAAAGTTAATATAGTTATAGCTTGTATACATAAAATGTTGTACAAGCATCTCATTATCTGGATAGTTATATTGAAGTTCATTTAATTTCATAGTTAA
>CAZYJF010000168.1:0-3702 GCA_964647715.1 uncultured Sulfurospirillum sp.
TCCAAGGGCTTTACAAAGACAAGATCAACTAGAGCGATATCAAACTCATCTTCTAGCAGTTTCATCGTTTGATAAGCTTTTCCAACTCCATTTCCATATCCTAGAAAGAGTATATCACCATCTGTTTCTTTGAGGACTTGTGATTTTCCTAGTTCAAAAGCTTTACTGTCATATTCACACTCTATGAAGTTTCCTCTTGGGTATCTAAAAGCACAAGGAGTCTTAAAATTATGAGCAAACTCTATGGCATATTTCATACTCTTTTCATCTCTTGGAGCAAATAGAGTCATATTTGGTATAGCTCGCAGAAAGCTAATATCAAATGCTCCTTGATGTGTCTCTCCATCTTCACCTACAATTCCAGCTCTGTCTATCGCAAAAACCACTGGTAAATTCATAATACAAGCATCATGAATTACTTGATCATATGCTCGCTGTAAAAATGTCGAATATATCGTAATAAAAGGTTTAAATCCCTCTTTTGCCATAGCACACATCGATGTTACTGCATGCTGTTCAGCAATAGCCACATCCCAAAAACGATCAGGAAACTCTTGCATCAAATCCTTTATACCAGTACCACTAGGCATTGCAGCTGTTACTCCAACTACCTTTTTATCTTTTTTTGCTAACTCAATTAAGTTCATTGAAAAGAGTTTTGTTGCATTTGGCTTTGTGCTTTTGGAGATTGGCTCACCTGTATCGATGTCAAATTTACCTACTCCATGCCAATGTTCATAATAACCTTCTGCTATCTCATAACCTTTACCTTTGATAGTTTGAGTATGAACAATTACAGGTTTTTTCATCTCTTTTGCTATGGTAAAACTCTCTATTAGAGCCTCTAAGTCATGTCCGTTAGTAGGACCGATATACTCAAGTCCCAACTCTTCAAAAAGCAGCCCTGGAGTAATGATCTTTAGACTCTCTTCGAATTTTTTTGCCATATATGTAGCAGATTCTGGTAAGTGTTCTAGAAGTTGAGTGCTTTTGTCTTTTATCTTTTGATAAAATCTTCCTGCCATCACTTGGGATAGGTAGTTACTAATCGCCCCAATTGGTTTTGATATACTCATCTCATTATCATTTAAGACAATGACAACAGGTAGTTTGATATCTCCTAGCTCATTCATCGCTTCATAGACCATACCAGCACTCATAGAACCATCTCCAATAAGTGCAACTGGCAGTCTATCTTCACCTTTTAATTTGATAGCTTTTGCAGCACCCACAGCCAAAGATATAGAAGTTGAACTGTGTCCAGCTATAAAGTAATCATATGGAGATTCACTAGGTTTTGTATATCCGCTAATACCACCATATTTTCTTAGACTATCAAACTCTTCCCATCTATCAGTCAAGAGTTTATGTGCATAAGCTTGGTGAGATACATCAAAAATAAAGGGATCTTTATTCACATCAAAGACATAGTGCATAGCAACGATAAGTTCTACTGCACCTAAAGTAGAACTAAGATGCCCACCATTTTTGCTGACTGTTAGTAGTATCTTATCTCTTATTTTTTGACATAGATCGTTTAACTCTTCGATAGAGTAACTTTTGATATCCAAAATTATTCCTCTTCTTTTAAAAGGGCGATAGCTTTTTGAAGCCTTGACTTTATATCGCTATCTACATTTCCTATATTGCTAAGTATAATGATTCCACCTTTATTTATGGCATCATCTGCTTCTATTTTTATAATTTTTTTATCTTTAAATGTCTCTTCTAAAAAGGAAGCATCTTCTGGATTTGTCTTTATTGTGATGGATGTTGAATCTTTTAACTCATCTATGATAGAAATTGCAATATTTTTAGCTATGAGGGATGAGTTTGTATCTAACTCTTTTTTGATCACTTTTTTTGCTATCAGTATTGCAGCATCAAGAAGTTCATTTTTGCTAGAGTCTAATTCATTTTCTAATTGGTATGCTTTTTCATCAAGTTGAGTTATAGATTTTATGAGTCTTGTTTTTAACTCTTCGATATCATTTTGGAGTGTTTGTGTACTCTCTTTTAAACCATCTTCTCTACCTTTTTGGTAGTACTCCTCATTTGATTTTTCAAGTTTTTCTTGAAACTCTTTTTCGATAGACTCTAACTTAAGCTCCAAGCGTACATTTTCATCACTTAACTTCTCAATTTTTTCTAGTAGCTCTTGTGGTCTCTCTTCTTCTTCTTTTTGTTCATTTGTCTCATCTTTGATACTACTCTCAGCCATTGTATCAAAATCTTCAAAATCAACCTTTTTTTCTTCTAAATCTTGTGATGAATCAAATGAATTGAAATTAAATTTTGATATTTGGTGTTTATCATGTTCATTTTTATCAATGATATTTGACATTATTCGATTAGCTCCTCAGCACCACCCATTTGGATCAACCCTTTTTCAGCTAATTTTGTCACTTCATCTACTACAGCTCTTTGTGCATTTTCTACATCTTTGACTTTCACAGGACCCAAAAACTGCATCTCTTCTAAAAAGGCTTCAGCAGCTCTTTCTGACATATTTTCTGTGAATTTTTTTGTTAGATTTTCATTTGAACCTTTTAGAGCGATCATTAGGTTGTTTTTATCAAGAACTTTAAGCAGTTCACGAATAGCACCTTTATCAAGAGTTTCGATATCTTCAAATGTAAACATCAGTTCTTTGATCGTATTTGCTAGTTCACTATCACTCTTTTCAACAAGCTCTATCGTAGTTTTAGAGTCAGTTTGTCCTAGTTTATTTAAGACCTCTGCAACAGCTCTAGGACCTCCAACTTCAACTTTATAAGATGTAAGAGACTCTAGTTTACTCTCTAGTACAGCAGAAACCTTTTTAATCGTAGAAGGCGAAATATCTCCAAGATTTGCCATTCTTATCGTAATATCAGCCTTTAGATCATCATCAAAATATGAGAGAGTTTCAGCCGCTGCTATTGGTTCCATATGTGCTAAGATCAAAGCTATTGTCTGAGGATGTTCAGATGAGATAAAATCGGCTAACTGTTCAGGCTTGACCTTTGCTAAAAATTTAAAGCTTTGTGCATCTCCCAAATCCTTTTTTAGCTTATTTAAAATCGTATTTGCAGTATCTACACCAAATGTTCTATATAGCACTTCCTTTGCATACTCAATTCCACCTTTTAAGATATACTTGTTTGTTTGAAGCAGTAGGTTAAACTCCTCCAAAACTGCTATAGATATAGGTCGTTCTACATTTTTAGCAAGTGCTAATTCAGTGGATATGATAGTAACTAAATCAATATCCAAATTTGCAAAGACTCTAGCAGTTACATCTTCACCTAGTTGCATGAGTAATATCGCAATTTTTTGACCCATAGTTAGAGAATTATAAAACTCTTGTTGCTCAGGTGTTAGATCAACTAATTTTTTATCCATCTTACTCTTCCCTCATCAATGATTCAATCAAGTTTGCCAAATCTTCTGGATTTTCATTTACACTCTCTCTCATCTTTTCTACAACGATAGACTGTTTTATACTGTTTTCATCCATGGCATTATCTATACCTAACTCTTTTTCTATCTTTCTTTTTGCTTCATTATATTTATCTAATGTCTCATCTTCCATATCGTCTTTTTTGGAAATATCTTCCATATCATCTTCATCTTCATCTTCACTGTAATCTTCAAGCATCTTCTCGCTAAATGGAAGAATGATCTTTTTATAGAATATATAGAGTGCTATAAATGCAAGGA
>CAZYJF010000169.1:0-3649 GCA_964647715.1 uncultured Sulfurospirillum sp.
AAATGAGCGGTGAGTTTAGTGTAGTTTTACTTAAAAAACACTTAATTTAAGTAAACTTTAAGTATAAAGGCTATTTTATCCTATATCCTAGACTCAAAATAAAAAGATTGTGTTCATCTTCGTTTAACTCTTTGCGGAAATTTAAAGAGATAGAGTAATCTTTGCTAAGCTGATAGTATAGCATAGAGCCTATGGTTTTTAGAGTTTCCTCTTGAACAAATTTACTGTTTGATACTTCCATGCTAATATTTGTATAGGTTTTCTTAGAGATAAAATATCCAAAACCTCCATACATGTTGTAGCTATTCTCCAAAGAAAGATCAAACTCTTTGTCTTGAACCAAAGTGTAGTTAAGTCCTGCGAAAAATGAACTTTTTTCATCAAGATGGTAGTAGATAGAGCTTCCAAATAGTGGATCTACTCTATTTCCTCTAAAGTTGTAGGTAGGTAGTTTGAGACCTGCCAAAAGATTTATCTTGAGATCTTTTTTGGGTTTGAATACTCTTTTTATCTTAAAAGTCGTATCAATTAAGCCACTATTGATAAGTCCTGTAGTCACTGAAAATACCCAAGGATATGAGATATTTGAAAAAGAGATTATTGCTTCATTTTGAATCTTTCTTCCCTTAAAATCACCATCAGTAATTCTGCCGTACGAGATAGTAAAGAGCTTCATATCTTTGTCACTTTGTTTGGGTAGAGTCAATACTTTTGTGGTGCAACCGTTACTATCTACCTTGTGCAAAAATGGTGTGTTTGGACACTTGTCTATACTATTTGGCACTCCATCAAGATCGTCATCTTTATCTCCAAACAATACGGCACCAAATAGTATAAGAGATATAAAAACTTTAATCACCCTCTTCTCCTCCATGATTTTCTTCAAGCTCTCCTTCTATCTGTTGAGATATCTGAAGATCGATACTCTCTTCTAGAAAGAACTCATTAGTTGTGTTTAGATCAGTGCTGATATTTTTGTCGTTATGTTCTTCGTCTGTTTTTGCGATACTCAACATTGCTTTGATCCGTTCTTTTTTTTTCATATTTGCTATCTTTTGTTTTAACTCATTCATCAATCTATATCTATCTTTTAGTGGAGCATTTGAGATAGCCTCTATCTGCTTATCTATACTCTCATCACAAAATAGCATCGAAACGAAGATCAAGATCACAAGGACAACTCTCAACACGACCCCTTTAACTGATGAAGATCAAGCTCTATTTTTGTTCCCTCGTTTACTTTGGATTCTATCTTAAAATCTATACCCATATCCTTACAAAGTTTTGTCACTATATCAAGACCAAGACCTAATCCTCGACTTTGCTCTTTGGAGTATCGTTTTCTTGCTTTTTTTATATCCTTTATGCCCTTGCCTGTATCTTCGATGATGATTTTTTGTTGTTCAAAAGAAACCTTTACTTGACCATCTCTTTTGTTATATTTTGCGGCATTACTAAGGAGATTGTCAATCACTCTAATTAACAACTCCTTTTGTATGCACTTTTTAAAGCTCTTTTCTTTAGAACAGGAAAACTCGATCTTTGGGTAAATGTTTTTGATAAATTCAACCCTGCCACAGATCAACGATGGAATATCGACAAGCTCCTTAGGGGCGATACTTTGATCTAGGAAGCTTTTTAGATTGTTTTGAAGTAGCAGGATATTGTCAATGGAGTGAGATATTTGATCTACAAACCTGTTTTTGCCCACCTCATCCTTTAGCATCTCAAGGTTGATCTTCATCGATGTGATTGGGGTGTTGAAGTCGTGAAGAATATCTTTGGCAAACTCATCATTTAGTTTTAGAGCCTCTCTTATGGGCTTTAGACTATATAGGGTAAATACTAAAGCCACGATAAATAAGATGAGCGAAGAGAATAGGAACTTTAAGAGTAGATCTGATTTTATTTTTGCTATATCTTTTTCAAAAGAGCTTTTTGGGTAGTTTAGTTTGATACTAAATTTTTTAGAGTTTGGAACGGCAAAAAGAGCATAAAGATCACCTTCTTGATAGAGTTCATTCTCTTTTTGTTTGCCCTTTGGAGAAAACTCATAGTCAAACTTCTTGCAATCCATAGTGTAACTGCAAACTAACATACTCTTAAAGAGCTCTTGTTTGAAAGTTTCAGTTTTTGTGTGAAGCAGTTCGAAAAAAAGCAGTATCAGCAAAAGCTCAAGCAGTGAAAAGAAAACAAGGAAATTTTTATAAAAAGACTCTTTTTCATACTCTCTCAAGGATATAGCCTTTTGATCTGATGTTGATTATCTGCACATCCAATCTCTGCTTGATCTTGACAATCGCAACCCTTAAGGCTGCTTGAGAGGGGTGATCTAAGCATTCATAAAGCTCCTCTTTTTCCACCACCTTGCCACAGTTTTTTAGAAGTTTTGTAAAGATTTCATACTGCACATTTCCTATATCTACTATCTCTCCATCGACTCTTAAGACTTTGGCATCTTCATCAAATGTGATATTTTTATAACTCCAAATCCTATTTTTAAACTTTGCCTCTATGCGAATGAGTAACTCTTTTGGATCAAAAGGTTTTTTGATATAGTCGATAGCATCGAGGGAAAACCCCTCTGATATGGAGTATAGATCAGTCAAAGCCGATATAAAGATAGTAGGTGTTTTATCCCCCGCATCTCTTAAAGCACGAAGCAGATCCAATCCACTACCGCTTGGCAAGTCAATATCAAAGAGATATAGATCATAGCCACCCTCAAAAGTTTTGCTCTCTGCCTCTTCTATACTCAAGGCACAATCGACACTATAGCCCTCTCTTAGCAAAAAGAGTTCTATAGTTTGTGAGAGTATCTGATCATCTTCAAGCAGTAGTAGTTTCATAAGCATATTTTATCATAAATCCACACTACTTGCTTCCATTGTTCTCCAAAGTATCGCTTAGAGTATTGTAGTAGTCATAGTTTACAACTCTACCTGGAGCTTCATTTATACCACCAGTCGTATGACATCTGTTACATGCTAATCTTGAAACATCATGGGAGTTTTTGATAGACTGGTTTACCACCTTGCCACTTTTTTTATCTACAATTTGAGGAGTAAATTTGACTATCTTGCTCGTATCTCCGCTATAATTTCTGTTTCCAAGTCCGTTTCCTTTAGAGTACTTTATCACTTCACCACTATCAAGCAGTAGTTGTATATCAAAATCATCTGCCGCACTCTTCTCATCATAATTTGCCGCCCTTAAGTTTGTAAATATCGTTCCTCCACCTTTAAATCCATGGCACTCAAGGCAGTTTATACCTTGATTATGCCTCTTGTGAAATTCATCATCACCACATCCGCCAAACATCACGGCAATAACTGCAAATCCAAAAATATACTTAAAATTTATCATCATACTCTCCCTAAATCTAATCATCATCTCCCCCTCCAGGTCCATTATGGCAGTCATAACAGCTTATCTGGTGACCTTTTTTGAAACTCCTACCAGCCAACTGTCTATCTGTAAACATTTTTGACAAAACAGTTCCTCTATAATCTGCTCCATGACAGACTGCACATTGCTGTGCATTGTGTTCTGCTACATGCTTGTGATTTTTCACCCAAGTTGAACCTACTGGGTGCATTCCGTGAGGTCCTCCGCTTACTGTGTTTGGTACTGAGCTGTGGCATGATGA
>CAZYJF010000170.1:0-3610 GCA_964647715.1 uncultured Sulfurospirillum sp.
AGGAGGTGCACCCACTAGTCTGCTCACTGCATGTTTCTCCATATACTCACTCATATCAAAACGAATCAGTGACTTTTCAGTGTCAAACAAGAACTCTGCCAACGCTTTAGCACTCTCAGTCTTACCAACACCAGTAGGTCCAAGGAACATAAATGATCCAATAGGTCTGTTTTCATCACTAAGCCCTGCTTTGTTTCTCTTGATAGCTCTTGCGATTGCTTTTATAGCTTCATCTTGTCCGATGACTCTTCTTTTTAAATGCTCTTCAACACCCAAAATCCTATCTTTTTCACTTTGGAGCATTTTATTTACTGGGATTCCTGTCCACTTGCTAACAATCGTTGCTATCATTTCATCGTCAACACTGTTTTTAAGAAGAACTCCTCCTTCTTGCATCCTCTCCCACTGCTCATTGAGCTTCTTCTCCTCTTCGAGAAGTTTTGGAATCTCTCCATACTCAATCTCTGCAGCTTTGTTAAAGTCACCATTTCTTTTGGCAAGTTCTGCTTCTCTTTTTAGAGCTTCTACTTTGCTTTTTAACTCTGCTATCTGCTTAAAGACACTCTTTTCATTTTCAAATTGAGTCTCTAGGGCTCTTTTTTTCTCCTCAAGATCAGCTATCTCTTTTTCTATCTCTTTTAGACGACTTTCATTTTTGGCATTTTTCTCCATCTTGAGAGCTTCTCTTTCGACTTTGAGTGTTTCTATCTCTCTTTTTACTTTACTAAGTTCAAAAGGCTCACTCTCTATCTGCATCTTAAGCTCTGCTGCTGCCTCGTCTATCAAATCTATCGCTTTATCTGGAAGATACCTATCAGTAATATATCTACTACTTAACTTCACAGCTGCTATCAAAGCACTATCTAAGATCTGTACATTGTGGTGGGCTTCAAGCCTCTCTTTGATACCTCTCATGATCTGCAAAGCTTCATTTTGGCTAGGCTCATCTACAGTAACTGGTTGGAACCTTCTTTGAAGTGCTGCATCTTTTTCAAAGTATTTTCTATACTCTTTTAGAGTCGTCGCACCGATAGTGTGAAGCTCACCTCTTGCAAGTGCAGGTTTTAGGATATTTGCCGCATCCATACTACCTTCACTAGCTCCAGCCCCTACGATTGTGTGAATCTCATCAATAAAGAGGATGATATTTCCATCTTTTTTTACTTCATCTATGATAGCTTTTAATCTATCCTCAAACTCACCTCTATATTTTGCACCCGCAATCAATGTACTCATATCTAATGAGACGAGTCTTTTGTTTTGTAAAGATAAAGGAACCTCTTTGTTTGCAATTCTTTGAGCCAACCCTTCAGCAAGAGCAGTCTTACCAACTCCTGGTTCTCCTAAAAGGATAGGATTGTTTTTGGTCTTTCTTATTAGAATTTGCATCATCCTTTGGATCTCTTCATCTCTTCCGATAACTGGATCTAGCTCTCCATCTCTTGCTCTTTGGGTTAGATCGATTCCATACTTTTCAAGTGCTTCAAGCTTCTCTTCTGCACTTTTAGAATCTATCTTTTGACCTCCCCTCATCGCTTCAAGAGTCTTTTTAAGTTCACTAAGATCTAAAAATTTTCCTAAAGTATCTTTTATTTGAGGATCATCAAGATTGGCTATAAGCCATGTATCAACTGATAGATACTCATCACCATTTTTGACCATCAAACCTTCAGCTTTTTGGAAACTCTCAGCTGTGTTTCTTGATAGTTTGATATTCTCTTTTGTAACAGATGATGATTTTGGTAATTTTTCGACTCTGCTTTTTACTTCAAGCTCAAGTGCCGCTTTATCGACATTCATCTTGTTTAATGCCTGAGTAAGCAGTGAATTACTATTTGTCAACTGCCCCCAAAGTATATGTATAGGTTCTACCTCTTGGTTTTTTGAGTGAAGTGCGAGTGACAATCCACTCTCTAGTGCTTCAGTCATTGCATTTGTCAATTTTTCAAATATATTTTGCATTCTTATCTCCTTTTTTCTTTGAGTCGTAGTAACTCAATTTGTTTGTGTGATTATACATTAATTTGTATTTTTTATATGCTACTTTAGTGGCAGTTGGTATAATTTATTATCTTAAAATTAGGAGAATGATTATGTCAATCGAAAATAGATTTACAGAAGATGAGTTGGCTTTGTTGTCAAATACACCATATGCGATAGGATCAGCTATGATCTTTGCTGGAGGTAGTGGTCTTGGGACAGTAAAAGAGATGATTGCAAGTTCAAAATCTTTTATCAATGGAGCTAAAGAGTTTCCAAACAATGAGATCATACAAAGCATTTTACCAAATCTAAGAGATTTTGAAGAGACAAAAGAGAAGACAAAAGATCTCAAAACTCACTATAAAGAGTGGTTAAAGAAAAAAGGTATTGATTCATTTGAAAAGATGCAAGAAGCAGTTATTGAAGATTGTAAACAAGTTGATGATATTCTAAAAGCAAAAGCTAGTCCAGAAGAAGCCAAAGAGTACAAAGAGTGGGCTTTATCTATAGCAAAAAGTGTTGCAAATGCTGCAAAAGAAGGTGGATTCCTAGGAATTGGAGGCGAAAGGATTTCTCAAGAAGAGAGGGAATTTTTTAACAAAATTGCCGAAGCTTGTGAAGTGGATGAGAGGTTATAAACTAGTAAATTTATTAGGTAAGTTAGAGACTTTTGTCTCTAACTTTTATTCTACCTCAGCATCAATTACATCGTCATCATCTTTTTTAGATGATCCATTATCAGAAGATGCTCCTGCATCTGTTGCATTATCTTTTGCATAGACTGCTTCTGCTAGCTTGTGGCTAACTTCAGTTAAAGTTTTTACCTTCTCATCAATCTGCTCTTTAGTAGCATTTTCATCTTTTAGAGTCTCCTCTAAATCTTTTAGTGCAGATTCTATCTTCTCTTTATCAGTTGCATCTATCTTATCTCCCATATCTTCAAGAGATTTTTTAGTTTGGTGGACAAGTGCATCTGCTTGGTTTTTAACCTCAACAAGTTCTTTTCTCTTCTCATCTTCGGCTTTGTGAGCTTCTGCATCTTGAACCATCTTTTGGATCTCTTCTTCACTAAGACCTGAACTTCCAGTAATCTTGATCTCTTGTTGTTTACCACTTGCTTTATCTTGAGCTGAAACTGTCAAGATACCGTTTGCATCGATATCGAATGTTACCTCGATTTGTGGCACACCTCTTGGAGCTGGTGGTATTCCCTCTAGGTTAAACTGACCAAGAGATTTGTTATCTTTGGCAAACTCTCTCTCACCTTGAAGTACATGGATGGTAACTGCTGGTTGATTATCCTCGGCAGTTGAGAAAGTTTGAGTCTTTTTAGCTGGAATTGTCGTACCTTTTTCGATAACTTTGGTAGTCACTCCTCCAAGTGTCTCAATACCAAGACTCAATGGTGTAACATCAAGTAAAAGTACATCTTTTACATCACCTTTAATAACAGCACCTTGGATAGCAGCACCAACAGCTACAACTTCATCAGGGTTTACTGTATTGTTAAGCTCTTTTCCAAAGAAACCTTTAACCTTCTCTTGAACCAAAGGAACTCTAGTTGATCCACCAACCATCACTATCTCTTTGATCTCGTTTTTAGTAACACCTGCATCTTTTAGCACTT
>CAZYJF010000171.1:0-3593 GCA_964647715.1 uncultured Sulfurospirillum sp.
AAGAGAACAACCAACCAATCAGTATCGATCTTGACAAGCTTATCAAGGAGATAAGAGAACAGCATCCAAATCTCTTCATCAACCTAAAAGATTTCTACCCACCAATAGCACTAAATAACAATCAGGATAAAAAATAAGTGATAGATTTTAAGCAATTTACAAAATACTCAAAACCAGGACCCCGCTACACCAGTTATCCAACAGCTTTGGAGTTTGATGAGAGCTTCGATAAGGATGCATATATCAAGGAGCTTAGCTCACAAGATAGCAAAACTCCACTCTCTTTATACTTTCACCTGCCCTTTTGCAGATCGGCATGTTACTTTTGTGGATGTAATGTCGTCTTTACCTCAAAAGAGGATAAGAAGATAAGATATATCGAGTATCTAAAAAAGGAGATGCAGATACTCTCAAAGTATCTAGATATGGATAGAGAAGTGATACAGATGCACTTTGGGGGTGGAACACCGACATTTTTTACTCCAGATCAGTTAAAAGAGGTGATAGATCTGATAAAGTCGCACTTTAAAAACTTCTCCAAAGATGCTGAGATCAGCTGCGAGATCGATCCAAGACACTTTACAAAAGAGCATATGGATGCACTAAAGGATGGAGGATTTAACCGTATCAGCTTTGGAGTCCAAGACTTCGATGAGAAGGTACAAGAGGCAGTTCACAGGATTCAGCCGTTTGAGATCACAAAAGGTGCTATCGATATCGCTAGAGATGCAGGGATAGATTCGGTCAATGTCGATCTGATCTATGGACTGCCATATCAAACTTTTGAGAGCTTCAAATCAACCCTTAGCCTAGCAAGAGAGCTTGATGCAGATAGATTTGCAGTCTTTAACTATGCTCATGTGCCGTGGCTAAAAAAGACGATGAGAAAGATAGATGAGACCACTTTACCTGATCCAAAAACTAAGCTAGAGATATTAAAATATACAATAGACTTTTTCACAAACAACGGCTACAAGATGGTAGGTATGGATCACTTCGCAAAGCCTGAAGATGAGCTATTTTTGGCGATAGAAAAGGGTGAACTTCATCGAAACTTTCAAGGTTATACTACAAAGGGAGGAGCTGATCTTATCGGTATAGGTCTAACAAGTATCGGTGAGGGAAAGAGCCACTATGTCCAAAATCACAAAGATATGAAGCTCTATGAAGAAGCATTAGACAAAGGTGAGCTACCTACTGAGCGAGGTGTAAAACTAAACCAAGATGATCTTGTGCGAAAAGCAGTCATTATGGAGCTGATGAGTAACTTCAAGCTAAATATCAAGCGAATAGAAAAAGAGTTTGGGATCGATTTCTTCGACTACTTTAGAGAGTCAATCGAGGAGTTAAAAGCATTTGAAGATGAGGGATTGGTCAGTATAGATAAAAATGAGATCAAGACCAACCTCACAGGAGCGATGCTAATAAGAAATATTTCTATGCCTTTTGATGCCTATATGCACAAGTTTGCCGGCAATAAAAAGAGCTTTTCAAAAACGGTTTAAAGATGAGTAAAAAAGAGGATATTTTTAACTTTACAGCAATCAGTGATGATTGTATCAAGTGCGGTAAGTGCATACCAGTTTGTACTATTCACGATGTAAATGCCGATGAAGTAACGAGTCCTAGAGGTTTTATCGAACTGCTAGGTCAGTACCAAAAGGGAAATTTAGAGCTTGACAAAAATGCCAAAGATATCTTTGAGAGCTGTTTTTTGTGCACCAACTGTGTCGATGTCTGCCCAAACTCACTACCTACTGATATGGTCATAGAAGAAGTAAGAGCTGATATCGCCGATAAATATGGAATATCTTGGTTTAAAAAAGCATTTTTTTATCTACTTAGAAACAGAAGAGTGATGGATATGGTGATGAAGATGGGCTTTGCTTTTAAGACTTGTGCTTTTAGTGTAGATGAGAAAGGAAGAGGCTTGAGAGCTAGATTTTCACTTCCACTTATGAAAAAAGGAAGGCTCATCCCTTCACTGATGAAAAAGAGTTTTCTAAACAGCTACGATGAATCGATCCCTGCTCCAAATCAAGATAGTGCGAATAAAAAAGTGGCGATTTTCATCGGATGTCTTGGAAACTACAACTACGAGGGGATAGGAAAAAGCTTAGTTGAGATCTTACAAGCTCTAAATATCGATATCCTCATCCCAAAAGAGCAGCTCTGCTGTGGGGCTCCTGCATACTTTACTGGAGATTTTGATACAGTAGAATATATGACAAAGAAAAATATAGAATATTTTGAGAGCTTTATCGATGAAGTAGATGCTATCTTGATCCCTGAAGCCACCTGCTCTGCTATGGTAAAGCACGATTGGGAGATATTTTTCAAAAATCGAGATTTGCCTGATCTTTCCAGTCGAGCCAAAAAACTAAGCTCCAAAATATTCATGGCAACCGAGTGGCTCTATAACAACACCGATCTTGAAAAACTACTTGAAGAAAAGGGCAAAAAGTTTGATGATCTTATCACCTATCATGATCCTTGCCATGCAAGAAAGGTACAAGGAATCTATAAAGAGCCAAGAGAGTTACTCTCTAAAAACTATCCTCTAAAAGAGATGAGTGATTCAAACAAGTGTTGTGGATTTGGCGGGGTTACGATGCAGACAGAGAAGTTTGATTTGGCTAGAAGAGCTGGAGCCCCAAAAGCGGCGATGATAGATGATACCAAAGCCAAGTATGTTTCAGCAGAGTGCAGTGCTTGTAGAGTACAGATATCAGAGTCTCTAAACAATGCCAACAGCGAAGTGGTCTTTTTAAATCCTCTCGAACTCATTGCAAAGGCATTAAGATGAACTATTGGAACCATATATATGAACACTTTGATCCGGTAGCTTTTAGCATCGGTCCTTTGCATGTGCACTGGTATGGGATCATGTATGTAACAGCACTGCTTGTTGGGATCATGATGGCAAAATATATCGTCAAGAAAGATAAACTTCCAATTTCCCAAACAATGCTTGATAATTATATCATCTGGATCGAGGTAGGGGTCATCTTGGGTGCAAGGATTGGCTATCTTCTTTTTTATCAGCCAAATTTTTCACAATACCTCACCCATCCGTGGGATATCTTCAACCCTTTTGTCGATGGTAAATTTGTAGGTATTAGAGGGATGAGCTTTCATGGGGCATTGATTGGATTTTTTATCGCTTCGACTCTCTTTTGTAAAAAGCACAAGATAAATCAATGGTTTATGCTTGATATCGCCGCAGTCGCTATCCCTGCCGGATATGTTTTTGGAAGGATTGGAAACTTTCTAAATCAAGAGCTTATAGGAAGGACTACGGATGAGAGTTGGGGTATATTGGTAGATGGAGTTTTAAGGCACCCTTCACAACTCTACGAGGCATTTTTAGAAGGAGTTGTTGTCTTTGCTATCATGTACTTTATCAGAAAGAAAAAATCATTTGATGGACAACTCATCTCTATCTACCTCATGCTCTATGGAATTGCAAGATTTAGTGCTGAGATGTTTCGAGCCCCAGATCCCCAAATCGGCTACATATACGGCGGATGGATGACTAAAGGGCAAGAGTTTTCACTATTGATGTTTTTGTTTGGGGCTATTTTGTATTTTGT
>CAZYJF010000172.1:0-3578 GCA_964647715.1 uncultured Sulfurospirillum sp.
ATATACACCTTTGTTTATATTGATAGGTTATGATCTTGCAAAAAGAGAGAGAGTTTTAAACTATCTTTATCTATCGTTTGTGCTTGTTTTTATATTTTTATTGATGATCTTGCCAAATATATCGGAGTTTATTAAGCCTCATAATGCTTACATAGAAGAGATACTTGGGGGAGTAAAAGAGGTATTTACTCTAGAGTATCAACTCTTTGCATTGGTCGTATTGATAGTAATAGCACTCTTGCCAAAGTTAAGGATATCAAAGGAGACTAAGGTCTTTTTGCTTAGTTTGATGTTTATTGTTTTTGTCAATTTTGGAGTGATTAGATCATATGGCAAGCTAGCACAAGAGCCGATAAAAGAAGCTGCTCTTTATGCTAAGAAAAAAGGATATGATGTGATCTTGTACCATTTTAACAAACCTAGTTTTTTGGTATATATGGAGAAAAAGAGTATAAAAAAAGAGCCACAAAAGGGTGATGTAGTTTTATTGGATAAAAAGCATTTAAAAAAGTTTAAAGATTATGAAGTTAAATATACAAAATATGGTGTATATTTGATCAAATTAAAATAAAGGATTTATGTGAGGATAGCATTTTGTGCTGATGTTGTAGGCAGACCAGGAAGAGATATGCTAAAAAGACATCTTGCAAATATGAAAAAAGATCATAAGGTTGATTTAGTTGTGGTAAATTATGAAAATGCAAGTCATGGTTTTGGCATAAGCAAAAAGAATGCAAAAGAGCTTTTCAACCTAGATATCGATGTCATGACTGGTGGAAATCATACTTGGGATAAGAAGGAGATTGTAGAACTTTTTGGTGAGTATCCGATACTAAGACCTATCAATTATCCTAAGCAAACTCCTGGGAGGGGGCTTTGGATAGGGGAGATTGATGGGAAAAAAGTGGCTGTTATCAATCTGATGGGGCATTTTACAATGCCTATGGTAGATAACCCTTATACAAAGATCTTAGAGCTACTTGAAGAGTTGGAAGATGAAGGGATTAAGCATATATTTATCGATTTTCATGCTGAAGCTACGGCTGAGAAGAGGGCATTGTTGGCACTTTTGAAGGGTAGAGTATCTGCAATTTGTGGATCACATACTCATATAGGTACTGATGATCTTGTGATTGATGAAGGTACATTTTATGTGAGTGATGTAGGTTTGGTTGGATGTAGAGATAATGTGCTTGGAGTGGATAGTAAAGAGGTATTAGAGCGATGTTTGATAGGGTATTCTAGTCGTTTTGATGTTCCTAAAAAGTGTAAGAAGATTTTTCAATGTGTCGTGTTTGAATTGGACGATGATGGGAATTGTCTGGAAGCTTACAAATTAAAAGCGTTCGATGAAGAGGATTTAAGAGTTAGTCAAAAAGCATATGTTGAGTAGTAGTTATGATCTGTATAGAGGCTTAAGAGAGCTTGGATTTTTAGGAGAGGATTCTCATCCATACTGGTGGAGGAGTGTTGGAGAGTTTGAGGTAGTTCTTGGGGCTATTTTGACTCAACAAAGCAGATGGGAGAGTGTGGAAAAATCACTGGAGAATTTACAAAAGAATGATTCTTTGACACTTGAAGGTATTGATAGTTTGGAGATTGATGACTTAGCAACTCTTATCAAACCAAGTGGATTTTACAACAATAAAGCGAAAGTTTTAAAAAATCTTATTAATCATATCAAAGAAGATTTTATTGATTTTGAATCATTCAAAGAGACTGTTTCAAGAGAGTGGCTTTTGAGACAAAAGGGGATAGGTCAAGAGAGTGCAGATTCGATTTTGTGTTATGCTTGCAAGCGAGAAGTTATGGTAGTTGATAGTTATACAAATCGCCTAGTTTCAGCCTTTGGCTATGATTTTGAAAGTTATGAAGAACTTCAAGAATGGATGATTGGGGGAATTGAAAGTAACTTTGAAGAGATTAGCAGTACTTATAATAATGCTAAGGATCTCTTCACGATTTATTCACGATTTCATGGAAAAATAGTAGAGTATGTAAAAAGGAAAAAGAGAAAAAAAGCTTTGGATGTCTCTGATCTAGAGCAAGTTTTGGGGTATTTTCCTTAAATCTCTTTACTAGGAGTAGATATTATGAATAATGATCTATCTATAAATCAAATTGAAATAGAAATTTCAAAGTTAAACGAAGTTTTTAAAGAGTATTCAAATGAATTGGTCGATTGTGGATCGTTCAAAAAAGAGCAAGAGCTTCGATCTAAGATGTATGAGTGTGAAGTGAAAAAGAGAGTCTTACTAAGAAGACTTCAAGAGCTCCAAGCTAGTGATATAAGTGCTTAAAGAGTTATCTCTTCAACCACTTCTAAACCAAATCCACTAATTCCTACAAACTCTTTTCTTTTGTGTGATACAAGAAGTCTTATCTCTTTGTATCCCAATATATGCAAAATTTGAGCACCTATACCATACTCTTTCATATATGGATTTTCATTTATAGCTTTTTGCAAATAGATCAAAATTCCACCGTTTTTATCAAGAAGTTCGAGAGATTTTAAGAGAGGACTCAAACGATTTTGTGCGAGTAGATCTAAATCTGTCGTGATATTTTGAAAACGGACATAATTTTTAGAGTTTTCTCTGTTGAAAACAAATGCAACATGATGGTCGTCATTGTGATCTAAAAAATCTATCCTTCTTACAGGAAAGTCAAGAAGAGTGGTATTTGATTCGGCAATTATCTTAAGGAGTGTCTCATTCTCTAGCCTATATGCAACAAGATCAGAGATATATACGATATTTAAATCATGTTTTTTTGCAAATATTTCAAGATCATCTCGCCTTGCCATATCTCCATCTTCTTTCATGATTTCACAAATTACTGCTGATGGAGAGAGTCCTGCTAACTTACACAAATCCACACTCCCTTCTGTGTGACCTGTTCTTACTAATACACCACCATCTTTGGCAATGAGAGGAAAGATATGACCGGGACGAACTAGATCACTAGCCTTCGAATTTGGTGAAGCTAAAAGTTCAATAGTTTTATTTCTCTCACTAGCAGAAATTCCTGTTGCACACTCTTTTGCATCTACTGATACAGTAAAAGCTGTCTCATAAGATGAGTTGTTTTGGCTTACCATAGGGTTTAGATCAAGTCTTTTTGCGATCTGTGAGTTTAGTGCCACACAGACTAAGCCCCTTGCCTCTTTTACACAAAAATTTACAAGTTCTGGCGTTGTAAAGGTCGCTGCATAGACAATATCCCCCTCATTTTCACGATCTTCATCATCTATCATAATGACAGGTTTTCCAGATTTTATATCTTTTATTGCTTGTTTTACTCTATTTATGGGCATATTTAGTTCTTTCCTTATTTTTTTATTTGAAAATTATAACTTTTTTATCATTATTTAGCAAAATTGCTTGACAAAAAAGGAAAAAATGATTATAATCTCACTCCAATTTGATTATTGGGGTGTGGCCAAGCGGTAAGGCATCGGTTTTTGGTACCGTGCATCGGGGGTTCGAATCCCTCCACCCCATCCACTTTGTCGCGGAGTAGAGCAGCTTGGTAGCTCGTCGGGCTCATAACCCGAAGGTCGGTGGTTCAAATCCATC
>CAZYJF010000173.1:0-3558 GCA_964647715.1 uncultured Sulfurospirillum sp.
CTCTAATCCCCGCATCTTCAAACATTGTTACAAAACCGTTTGCAAGTGCATACTCCAAAATCTCCTCTTTATTTGTACCTCTTGCAATCATTGAGGCAATATTATCATCTACGGTAAGTACTTCAGAAACCATCTCTCTACCTGCATATCCTGTATTCATGCACTTATCACAACCCTTTGCCTTATAAAATTGATAATTTTCATCTTCTGGCAAAAATTTTGCAAAATCTCTTTTAACTTCATCATTGATATATGTCTTTTGTTTACAATGAGGACAAAGCTTTCTAATCAATCTTTGAGCTTGAACAGCAACCAAAGCTCCAGAGATTAGATACGCTTCCACTCCCATATCCACAACCCTAGTAATCGCACTAACTGCATCATTTGTATGCAGAGTTGAAAAAACCAAGTGACCTGTAAGTGATGCTTCAATGGCAATATGAAGAGTCTCACGATCCCTTACCTCACCAATCATGATGATATCTGGATCTTGTCTTAGAATTGATCTTAAAGCTGAAGCAAATGTCAGATTTGCTTTGGTATTTACTTGAACTTGCTGAATCAAGTTCATCTGATACTCAACAGGATCTTCAACTGTAATCATCTTTGTTGTGACATTTTTAATCGCATTCAATCCTGCATATAGTGTCGTAGTCTTACCTGAACCTGTGGGCCCCGTTACAAAGATAATCCCATAAGGTGCATTCATAGCTTCACGGAATTTTTTATAATTGACTGGATGCATACCCAAACTCTCAAGCTTTATCATAACTTTAGATTTATCCAAAATCCTGATAACTATCGATTCTCCTGTCATAATCGGAAGTGTTGAAAGACGAAAATCAAAATCTTTATCCATCACTTTAGCAGAAAATCTTCCATCTTGAGGCTTTCTCTTCTCCGCGATATCAAGGTTTGCAAGAAGCTTGATCCTAGATGAAAGAGGTGGAAATATATCCTTATCAAAGACAAAGATCTCTTTTAGCATTCCATCAATTCTACATCTAACTATACAGCTTGTTTCAGTAGGCTCAATATGTATATCCGAACCTCCTCCAATGATTGATGTCTTTAAAATTAGATCAATTAACTTTAATATTCCAGATACTTCATTTACATCATCAGCTGTTTTTGCTTGAGTTCTAATCTCATTTATCAAATCCTTAACACTTTCAGATATCTCAATATTGTGAAGATGCTTATCGATCTGCTCTGGATTTGCCATCTCAACTTTAATCAACTTATTTCTAAAAACTCTTTGGAGTTGATCTATAAGAGATATATTAAATGGATCTTTAACTGCTATATAGATGTTTAGATCATCCTCTTTATAAGGAAGAACATGCAGTTTTGTTAATTTTTCATATCCAGCCTTAGCTCCAAGAGTATAATTTACCTCTACACTGTATAGATCAACCATAGGTGTATTTGTAGCCGCAGATAGCTTCTCTATAAAATCATCTATATCTACAGAAAAATTATTATAGATATCTTCAAGCAGTAAGATACCATTTTTAAAGGCTTCAATTAAAAGTAGTGTTAGTGTATCTTTGTTTACAATCTTATTCTTAATAAGAATAGAACCTATGTCATCACCACTCTCGTTAAACTCATCCTCTAATGATTTTGCCTTATCTTCATCTATAATTTTGTTTTTATATAAATAGTCAACAAGACTTAAAGAACTCTTTCCTACCATTACCTGCCTCTTTTAAAATCTTTTATTTACTTCTTCTTATATCGTCCAAAAGATTTTTTACATTAGTTGATTTATGATCTTTTAAGTACGCTTCCAATGCTTTTATAGCATCCTCTTTCTTAGATAGTTTTACTTTTGATTTAGCAAACAAAATCCAAGTTTTTTCATTTGCATTATCAATCTCATTTGCTATTAAAGACCATTTTAGAGCCTTTTTATACTTTTTTTCTTGATAAAATTTTTGTGAAATTTGAAGTGCTAAAGATATATCATTTGTTTTAAAAAATCTCTTTTTTATTGAACTTATTGGTTTAATAACTTGACTTGTGATAATGATATTTTTTTTAGCAGTAAGCTTTTTCTTATCACTACTATCTGATATTAATATTTTATCTTTTGTATTAAGAGCCTTTTTTTCTACAACTTTTGTAACTTGCTCACTTTTGTGCTCTTGAACCTTAGGACTAATCTCTATATCACTTAAATCAAGTTCACTAAGACTCTCAAAATCACTCTTACTAAGAGATAAGTCTATGCCGTGTCCATTTAATTTTTTCTCAATTGATTGAAGTGATTGAAGCTTTATAGTAGAGAGTTTTATCCCCTTTAAAAAATCAAACTTTTTCTCTTGAAGAATTCCTAAAGTTGACAAAATAAATATCATCACAAGTAAAAAACTCAATTTGATGACAAATTTCTTGTCATCAAATATAGATACTTCCTTTTTACTGCCTAGCTCTTTTACTACAGCCATCATGCTTTCCTTATTTAATACCTCTATAACCTATATCTCTAAGAGTTAGATGTCTCTCTGGTCTTTTATCAAATGGAGTGATAATGTGTGGAGTTACTATTATCACTAACTCCTCTCTCTTCTCCGTTGTAGTATCTTGTCTAAAGGCATATCCAAGTACAGGGATATTACCAAGAACTGGTACCTTATACTCACCCTTTTGCTTTACAGACTTTATCAAACCACCAAGAACTGCTTTCTCTCCATCATGAAGTTTGACAACTGCAGAAATTTGCTGTTTTGTAAGATCAGGTGGAAGTCTTCTAACACCATCACTCTTCACATCACTCTTAGCTGATGAGATAGATGGATTGATTTTTAGTATAATCTCTCCATCATCCGTGATTTGAGGAGTAATATCTAGCAATACCCCAGCAAATACACTCTTTACAATCTCACCACTGTAAACCTCAGTTGCTGCTCCTGTTCCAGATTGTCTTGAGCTACTTGAAAGCTTATAGTATAGTTGATCTCCAGAACTAAAAACTGCAGGTTGGTTATTTAAAGTTACCACTTTTGGATTTGAGATAGATGACACCTTACCTTGAGTGTTTAAAAACTGGATAATATCAGCAATCGAAGTATCTCCCGAGAATCTTAGGAGATTTGAGTGCCAAATACCATTTTTTGATGCAGTATTTATCTTACCATCAGTAAATGTATCTACATCTTTTGCATGAATTGAATCATATCCAACTTTTACATTTTGTAACTTATAAATCTCTCCCCAGTTTACACCAGTTTTTTGTTGGTTGTTAAGAGTGACTGAGAGAATCTTTACATCAATCATCACTTGTCTGTGCAATCTATTCATCATACTATTCATATATGCACTAACTCTTGCTAACTGACTAGGTGTTCCACTTACAGTCACCAATCCTGCCTCTTTATTGATGATTGGAGCAGGAGCTTTAAATTTCTCCTCAGGAGAGTTTAAAATAGAATTTAACTCTTTTTGGATAGATGACCAAAAACTAAACTTATCAGTTGAGGATATTTTAGCACCAGTTGAAAGTGAACTAGCTTTTCCACCACCTGTAGATGCTTCAGTTGAACCTGTATCACC
>CAZYJF010000174.1:0-3551 GCA_964647715.1 uncultured Sulfurospirillum sp.
AAAATATATCAATCGGGTGAGAGATCAGTTCTATACAACTGTAACCATATCTATTTTGAGGTGCTTTTAGCTCTCTTATACTGCTGTTTATACCACTTGCTATGAGCCACAAAGATGTGAGGAAAAACAAGATCATTAGATTTCTGGAAAAGCCAGTGAGTTTGGTCTGGTTGATGGTAAAAAAACTCTCTTTATACTCTTTGAGTTTTTGCCAAATCTTTTTTATAAAAGTCATGAGTTTGTCTTGTTCCTACATGAGAAATGAAACATACTCAAATTCTTAAGAATAGTTCATCTTTATAGGAGAAGGTTTGCCTATATAGTATCCTTGGGCATAGTCAATGCCTAGCTCTTTGACTTTATCAAAGATAGCTTCTGAGCTTACATACTCTGCTACTGTTTTTACTCCAAGCTCTTTTGAAAAGTTTATGATTGTTTTTGCCACTATTTCGTGTTTTGGTGATTTTAATATGTTTTTTATCAAAGATCCGTCTATTTTGATATAGTCGATATCGAGTTTTAGTACATGTTCAAAGTTTGAATATCCTGATCCAAAATCATCTATGGCAATAGTGCATCCGTAGGATTTAATCTTTTTGATGAAGTTTGATATTTTTTTGTAGTTTATTATCTCTTCACTCTCTACTATCTCAAATGTCAGTAGATATGGATGTGAGAACTTATCTAATCTTCTCATGATAAAGGAAGATACACTAGGGTTCATGATATCTTCTATAGATAGGTTGATAGTGGTTGCTTGATCTAGCATCTCTATCCTCTTTAAGCTAGCCTTTAGCATAGCCTTTGTCATCTCTGGATAGAGTTTGGATTGCTTTGCGATTTCAAGAAATTCTGATGGGACTTGGTGGCTGTTGTCACGGTTTTGTATCCTCATCAATGATTCATACTTTTCAATCTTATTTGTTTTGATATTTAAGATAGGTTGGAAGAATGGAACAATTCTATCTTCGTTTAGTGCACTTCTTATCTCTTTGTTTATTTGGATATTGTACAAGAATCTCTCTTCTGTTTGAGATTTTTTGTTAAATATATTAAAAGGCTTATTTTGCTTTTTTGCCTCTTTGAGAGCTAGATATGAGAATTTTAATAGCTCTTCGCCTTTTCCTCTTGAAACACCAATGGTAAAAGATATGTCATGGGTGGTGCCATCTATGATGAAAGTAGTTTTATTGATATTTGCATAGACTTTTTTTAAGTATCTTTCAAGATCATTCAATCTCAATCTTGATGAATCAAAGATCGCGAAAGTATCGTGTTCAAATTTGTAAAGAGTTGCATCTTTAGATGGGAGATTTTTCATAAACCATTTAGTTATCTCTTGGAGTAGTTTATATCCTATATCAATTCCAAAAAACTCATTTACCTCTTCGTATCCATCGATTTGAAAATAAAAAAGGGTACTAGCATATTTGGGCTTTTTTTCTTGAAGGGAGTTTTTTATATCTTCTATCAATTGTAATCTTGTTGGAAGCATAGTAAGTGAATCTATCGCTACGACTTTTGGTTTGTATTTGATTTGTTGATCTTGGTATTTTAGGGTGGCTTGAGAGTTAAGAGGAGTACCTTTTTTGAATATAAAGCCAATCAACGATCTAGCCCCTTCTATATAGCCGTTTTTATCAATTCCATGTTGATTTTTGAGTTTTATAGAATTAAACATATTTGATTTTTGCTTTCCTGAATTTAATTTAGATTGATAAAAGTATATTAAATAATTACTTAATTTACATTTAATAATTAAATATTTTAAATTTTATTATTAAGTTCATACTTTGGTCACTTTAGTGTTTATTTTGAGTAAACTTGGCAAAATACCGTTCTTAATCTTGATTAAAGCATTTTTGGATATCATACCCACGCGTTTTACTCTGTCGCTATGGATTTGTAGTGGCAAATACACACACACCAATCCTTGAACGGTTGTGATCTTAGGATTACTGATGGGTGTGGAGGCAAAACCAAAATTATTTTAAACAAGGAGCGTTGTTATGGTAACAATGAAAGATTTACTAGAGTGCGGTGTGCACTTCGGGCATCAGACAAGAAGATGGAATCCAAAGATGAAACCTTATATCTTTGGTGAGAGAAAAAATATTTATATCATCGATCTACAAAAGACACTTAGATATTTTAGATATACATATACAGTTGTGAGAGATTTCGCGGCTGAGGGAAAAACTATACTATTTGTTGGAACAAAAAGACAAGCATCATCTGCAGTTAAAGAAGCAGCTGAAAGTTGTGGAATGCCTTATGTTAATCACAGATGGCTAGGTGGTATGCTAACAAACTTTAATACTATTAAAAAATCAATCAGAAAACTAGAGATCATTGAAAAGATGGAAGAAGAGGGTCAAATAGATCTTCTTACAAAAAAAGAGGCTTTGATGCTATCAAGAAAGAAAGAGAAGTTATTAAACTATCTTGGTGGTATTAGAGATATGAAAAAGGCTCCAGATGTGATCTTTATCATCGATACAGTTAAAGAGAAGATTGCAGTTCAAGAGGCTACATGTCTTAGAATACCTATCGTTGCACCTATCGATACAAACTGTGATCCTGATCCTATCACTTTCCCAATTCCTGGAAATGATGATGCTATCAGATCAGTTCAACTATTTTGTAAAGAGATGGCTGAGGCTATCAATGAAGGTAAAGCCTTAAGAGAGCAAGAGGGTGAAGATATCCAAGAGGGTGGAAACGAAGAGGATTCTCAAGAGAAAGCACCAGCTGGAGATATCAGTGATGAAGAGAAAGAGGCTTTGATAAAAGAGAGCGTTGAGGAAGAGAAAGAAGAGCCTAGTGCAAAGAAGAGTGATAGCCAAGGTGATGATCTTACTAAGCTTCCTGGTGTTGGAAAAGTATATGCAGCTAAATTGAATGATATGGGAATTAAAACATTTGAAGATATTGTAAATGTGAGTGATGAGCAACTTGACACTATAGTTAATGAGCATAAATTCAAAGGTGATTTCAAAGAAGTGATCGCTGAAGCTAAAAAATTGGTAGGTTAGGAGAAGAGATGGCAATTACAGCAGGAATGGTAAAAGAGCTAAGAGAGAAGACAGGTGCTGGTATGATGGATTGCAAGAAGGCTCTAGTAGAGTCTAATGGTGATCTTGAAGCTGCAAGTGAGTGGCTAAAAAACAAAGGTCTCTCTTCAGCTGGTAAAAAGAGTGACAGAGTTGCAGCTGAGGGAGCTGTAGTGATAGAGTTGGCTGACGATCTTAGTCAAGGAACTATGGTAGAAGTAAATGCTGAGACTGACTTCGTGGCGAAAAATGAGCAGTTTCAAAACTTCGCACAGAGTGTTGCAAAGCAAGTTGACAGCCTTAAACCTTCAACTATTGATGAGTTAAATCAAAGTCAGATAGATGGACAAAGCTTTGAGGAGTTTGTTAAGCTAAATATCGCGACTATCGGAGAGAACCTTGTTGTTAGAAGATTTGCAACTTTAAGTGCTAGTGATAGTGAGATTGTAAATGGATATATCCACATGGGTGGAAAGATCGGAGTTTTGGTAAAAGCAA
>CAZYJF010000175.1:0-3533 GCA_964647715.1 uncultured Sulfurospirillum sp.
TGTATTGAAGAAGAAACAAGAGGAGAAGTAAGTTTACTTCTCTTTTTGATAGAGGGTTATAAAAGATCCTCTATCTACTCATTAAGTTTTAAAGTTATCAAGTACACTGATTAATTCTTTAGAAGAATCGACAATCTTATCTGTTGTTTTTTCAATGTTTCCTATATTTTCATTGTTATCATTACTCATTGTTATGATCTTTTTCATATGATCTTGGAACAGGTTCATACTAGTAGCTGATTTTGTTAGAGTCTCATCTGTCTTTTGGACATTTTCATAAACCATATCCATACTGCTACTTACTGTTTGTATATCTTCTTGGATTTTATCTGTAGTTTCCAAGAGCTTATCTATACCCTCTATATTTGCATTCATTTCTTGGCTTGAAGAGACTATTGATTCAACTATGACACTAATGATGCTATTTATCTCTACCAAAGACTTTTGTGTCCTTTCTGCTAGTTCTCTCACTTCATCAGCTACGACTGCAAAGCCTCTTCCATGTTCACCTGCTCTTGCTGCTTCAATGGCTGCATTTAGTGCTAATAAATTTGTTTGATCTGCGATATCACCTATTATTGATAATACTCCTTTGACTTGTTCAGCATCATTACTCAATATATTTAATTTTTCTGCTATATTTTGTTCTACTTGTGCATTTGTTCTTATCTGTTCGATAGTTCTTTTTATAATATCTTTAGCTTCGTGTAGTTTGTCTTTTGCTTCTGTAGTTAATATTTTAGTGGTATTGGAATCCTCTTTTGTTTCAAGTAATGTACCCTCTAAATCTTTAGATGTTTTTTCTATTTTAGTCACAACTTCTGTTTCATCGTGAATATTAGTTGACACATCATTTAATACTTCAACCAAATCTTTTGAAATTGTTCCATTATTTAATGAAGTTATTTTTGCTTTTGATAATACCTCTTTTATTGATTCTACTAGGTGAGATAATGATTTTTGTATTTGTCCAAATTCATCACTTGAAGTAATCTTTATATCTTTAGAAAAATCTCTATTATCTGCTATTTCATTGATAATTTTTTTAAGATTGTTTATCCTACTATCAATATCTTTTCTTAGAGCTAAACTCATTAGTATTAAAGCTATTATTATAATAATACTCACTAATGTCATATAACGATTTGATGTAGAAAGTGATTTCAGCCTTTTAGTAACTTCGTTTGAAATTTTATCATCAACATCTTTTAGTAGGTTTATTTTTTTTGTTATTGTTTTATACCAGTATTCTGAATTTATCCCAAAATTTCCACTAGTATATTTACTATCAGCTATAGTTCTTAATCTATTTACCTCGTTTACTGATGGATCTTTCATTTTGTTTTCATAATAATCTACAATATTATTTGTTGAAATACTTTTAAAGGTATTGATATATGCATTTTGTTCTGAAACAAGTTTTATGAATTTTTTGTAATAACCTTGAGGGAATTTATCCTTTGCAAATACACCAGTTAATACTGCTCTTTCAATTCCTGCTCTCTCTTTTGCTTTTAAGAAGTTTGTATATCCTGCTAACATTTTTGTTATTTCATTTGATGGAGATTGTTTTGCTAATTCACTTACTACATCAAGAAGTGTTGTATTCATTTTAGTATAATATGATACTGCATCATTTAAACTTGTGTTTAAAGATATTATGTTTTTTCTTTTATTATCTAGTTGGTCAAGGTAATTTTTAATTTCACTAGTTTTAACTTTTAGGTCAGGATATTTATCAAAATTAAAATTTGTTATATATTCTTCAAATTCTTTTTTCATTTTGTCTGTCTTCTGTTTTTGCTTTGGAAGTATCTCTCTAAATTTTATACCTTTACTACCAATATAACCAGCACTTGCACCTCTTTCTTTTTGTGTTTCATGAATAAGAAGACTAATTTTTTTACTAAAGTTTACTAACTCTTCTGTATCTGCAAGTTTTTTCTGATATATGAATGTTTGTTTTGCAGTAATTGCTATCAATGCTGCCATTGGTAATAATAGCAACAATAATAGCTTATTTTTTATGTTAAGATTTTTCATGATTTTCCTTGATTATAGAAGTTACTTCTTTATAATCGGATTTTCATAGTTTTTTTTAATAATATTTATCAAAAAATATTTCTTTTTGTCTAAGTTTTAAAGTTATCAAGTACACTGATTAATTCTTTAGAAGAATCGACAATCTTATCTGTTGTTTTTTCAATGTTTCCTATATTTTCATTGTTATCATTACTCATTGTTATGATCTTTTTCATATGATCTTGGAACAGGTTCATACTAGTAGCTGATTTTGTTAGAGTCTCATCTGTCTTTTGGACATTTTCATAAACCATATCCATACTGCTACTTACTGTTTGTATATCTTCTTGGATTTTATCTGTAGTTTCCAAGAGCTTATCTATACCCTCTATATTTGCATTCATTTCTTGGCTTGAAGAGACTATTGATTCAACTATGACACTAATGATGCTATTTATCTCTACCAAAGACTTTTGTGTCCTTTCTGCTAGTTCTCTCACTTCATCAGCTACGACTGCAAAGCCTCTTCCATGTTCACCTGCTCTTGCTGCTTCAATGGCTGCATTTAGTGCTAGTACATTAGTCTGATCTGCAATATCACCAATGATATATAATACTTGTTTTACCTGTTCTGCATCACCACTTAGGGCATTTAGTTTTTGTGCTAAGTTCTGTTCTACTTGAGCATTTGATCTTATCTGCTCTATTGTATTTTCGATTACTGATCTTGCTTCATCAAGCCTCTTCTTTGCATCTATCGTTTGATTTCTTGCAATATCAGAATCTGATTTTGATTCTAGTAGTGACTCTTCTATATCTTTGGATGTTTTTTCTATCGTTGTTACGACCTCTTTTTCATGATGAATGTTATCAGATACACTAGTTAATGATTTTGCTAAATTTTTTGATATTGAGCCATTTTCTATTGAACTCTCTTTTGCTTTTGACAATGCCACTCTTATAGAAGCTACTAAGTTTGATAAGGACTTTTGAATCTGTCCAAATTCATCATTTGATGTGATCTTGATATTTTTAGAAAAATCTTTTTTATCTGCAATCTTGTTAATCATCTGTTTTAGATCATTTATACGCTTGTCGATATTCTTTCTAATAGTAAAACTCATTAACATTACAACTATAATCACAAAGATTCCTAAAAATGTCATATAAAAGCTTGATGTTGATAGTTTTTCTAACTTTTTACTAACTTCTCTTGCAATCTTATCATCAACTTTTTTTAAGAGATTTATCTTCTTGGTCATCAGTTTAAACCAATGCTCTGGATTTACTCCAAAACCTCCAACACTTGATTTTTCTATTGCTAATTTTCTTAGTCTATTTACTTCATTAATCGAAGGATCTTTCATTATATTTTTGTAAAAATCTACAATCTCATCTGTGGAAATACTTTCAAAACTATTCATATATGAGTCTTGTTTTGAAATAAGTTCTATAAATTTATTGTAATATCCTTTTGGAAATTTATCCATCGAAAATGTTGCTGATAATAC
>CAZYJF010000176.1:0-3527 GCA_964647715.1 uncultured Sulfurospirillum sp.
GTATTTGGTACATATTGGCCATATGCTTCTACTCTTTGGTGGTATATAAAAACAGGTATGCCTCACAATGCACCCCTTAGTTTGAGTGATGATGAGGTTTATGCTCTTTGTGCATATATCATGAACTTAAATGAATTGAAAATAGATGGTGAAGAAGTTGATGAAGATTATGTTCTTGATAGAGAGAAGTTTTTGAAGATCAAGTTACCAAATGAAAACGGTTTTATTCCAAAAATTGATGGACCATCTGGACCAGACAATGTAAGAAAATTCCTATCAGAACCAAAAAACTATGGAAATGGTACAAGATGTATGAAGGGTTGTAAAAAAGGTGCTAAGATAGTAAGAATTACAACTGAAATCAATGACTTTTTACCACCATTATCAACCAAAAGAGATCTTCCAAAAGAAGAATCAAAAGGTGGTAAATCTGATATAGGTGCTAAGGTATATGCTTCTACTTGTGCGATGTGTCACGACTCTGGAGCTGCTGGTGCACCTGTAAAAGGAGATAAAGAAGCTTGGGCGAAAGTTCTAAAAGCTGGAAAAGAAAAAGTTTATGAGCATGCAATTAAAGGTAAAGGTGCTATGCCTCCAAAAGGTGGAAATACTTCACTAAAAGATGAAGAGGTTAAGGCGGCGGTGGATTATCTGCTTGAACAGGCTAAATAGTTCACTTTTAATTCACAAATCTAATATATAATAAAGCAGAATTAGGGATATCCCTATTTCTGTTTTTAAAAGATAAAAACAATTATAAAAAGGAAATAAAATGCAAAGAAGAAAATTTTTAGGATTATCTGCGGCTGCACTTGTTGCTGTACCGGCAATGTTAAGTGCAAAAGACTTTAGAAAAGAGAAACCTGATGTATGGACATCAAAATCTGTAGAAGATGCTGTAAAAAAACTCTATGGAGATATCAAACCTGAAGAAAAGGGTATCAAACTAAAAACTCCAGAAGTTGCGAACAATGGTGGACAAATTCCAATCGGAATCAAAAGTGATATCCCTGCAAAAACAGTAGCAGTATTTCAAGATGTAAACCCAGAAGCTACAGTGGCTGTATTTGATGTGCCTGAAGGGCAACCAGTTGATTATTTGATCAAAATCAAGATGAAAAAAACAGGATCTGTTACAGTAATCCTTGAGGGCAAAGATGGAAAATTCTATAAAGCAAGTAGCCATTTCAAAGTTGCTCTTGGTGGATGTGAAGGTTAATTTTTATAATAAAAGATCAATGAAAGGATAAATAAATGAAAGTAAAAGCAAAACAAAAAGGTGATATCGTAAAGGCAAAAGTTCTAGTAAAGCATGATATGCTTACTTATGATCAAGCAAAAAAGAAAAATACTGAAGCAAACTTCATAACTCATGTTACTGCAAAAGCAAACGGAAAAGTGGTATATGATCTTTCTTCAAGTCAATTCTTATCAAAAAACCCACTATTTAAGTTCTCATTTGTAGGAGCTAAATCAGGTGATGAGTTAGAAGTTACTTGGGTAGATCTTAAGGGAAAATCAGAAACTAAAAAAGTAAAAATCAAATAGATAACTCCGGTTCAATCCGGAGTTTCACTCTCACATGCAAAAAAAAATTCTATCTCTATTTTTAAACAGAAACAGTACTAACATTATCAACCTAGATGAAAAGGGTGTAATAGGGGATAGGCATTATGCAAAAGATCCACTTAGATCAATACTCATTACTTCAACTCACAGTTATGATATAGCCAAAGATGCAAGCATAGAGCTAAAAAAAGGCGAACTTGGTGAAAATATGCTAGTAAATTTTAATCCATACTCTTTAAAACAAGGTACCAAAATATATTTTGATGAAGTGATACTTGAAATAGCAAATATGAGTACTTTATGTAAAAGTTTGACTAAGCTTGATTCAAAGCTGCCTAAACTTTTAAAAAATGATAGAGGTATTTTTGCTAAAGTCATAAAAGGTGGAGTGTTAAAAGTGGGAGAAAGTATAACTATTAAATGATAATTTTTTCGCTTTAATACAAGATAAAGTTAAAATTTCATATCATTAATAAAATTTATAGTAGGAGAAGATAATGATTAAAAATCTTTTAGCGTTAATAGGAACTCTAGTACTTGCCGGTCTAATTTTTGTATTTGTAAAATTTGGTGACTTGGCAAAAGGTGCAACACAACTTGATTCACAAGCCATGGGACTCTATATGAAAATGTTCCAAGATGTAATTAAAACTGGTGAATCTGCAAAAGCGATGACAAGAGTAGTAGAGGTTAAAGAAGGTATAACACCAGATGATATAGTTGAGACTATCAAAGAATATGCTGATGAGAGAAATATGCAAGTAGTTGGAGACACAACAATGTTTGATGGATCACTTGATGAGGATGGTAAAAAAACACAATACACTAGAATTGTATCAATCTGTTCAAGATCAATTGCTAAAAAATTCTTAAACTTTTCAGAAGATTTTGGTGCATTTATGCCATGTAGAATTATGATTAGAGAGGGGAAAGATGGAAAACTAAGACTCTATACAATGGCTATGGAGCTAATGATTCATGGTGGTAAACCACTTCCTGCAGATATGCTAAAATCTGCTAACCATGTAAAAGAGACAATCTACGGATCTATGGATGCAGCAGCCACAGGAGATGATCTCTAATTTTTAGTTTAGGAGATTCTCCTAAACTAATTTATACCAGTATTCAATATCTCGTTTTAGAGTAGCTTCTTCTCTTCTGTTGAAGTGATCTTCTAAGTCAAAACCATCTTTTTCATAATTTTGCTTGTACTCATCAATAAACTTTGCATAATCACTCTCAAGCATAGCACTAACTTCATAAGTAATCTTTAGAAAATCTCCTTCTTCTTTCCGTTCTTTTTCTATCAGATTGATACTTCCATACCTTGTCGTTTTTTCTTGCATAAGATTCATTTCAATATAAGCTCTCATATGAGCTAAATTGAAAATTATCTTTATCAGTTGAGGATCATTTTTCTTTAAAATCGTAGCACTATTCTTTGTATAACCAAAACCACCATCTACATCCAAATCAAGATCAAAAATTCTCTTTATTGTTGATCTTAAATCATCATCTAATACGATTTGTTTAAACATCTATATCCTTTATACTCCATCCTATCTCTTGACCTGCATACATAGGCACCACATCATCATAACTATTTGGTACGATAAATGGGGACTTTTGTAAAATTACACTCTTTTTTCGTGGAGTGTAGTTATAAATCTTTTGTGCATTATCACTTACAAACTTTTGCAGATTCTCTAATTTACAGTTTTTATCAAAGAGTTCACACAAGAGTTGCAATGCAATAGGTGCAGTAAATACACCTGCTGCACAGCCACAAGACTCTTTCGCCGTGATTGGGTGCGGAGCTGAATCACTTCCAAACATCACCTTAGGATGGGCATTAAGTGCAACTTCTAAAAGAGCCTCTCTATCTTCCGGTCTTTTGGCAATTGGTTTACAAAAAAGATGTGGTTGAAGCAATCCTCCAGCTACATCATCAAGAGTAA
>CAZYJF010000177.1:0-3525 GCA_964647715.1 uncultured Sulfurospirillum sp.
AACTTTTTTTCTAGTTACTTTTCTTTTTGCCATCTATTCATACCCCTCTTATGCTGCACCAACAGTTTTTCTTCTACCTTTTCTAGTTCGTGCATTTGTCTTTGTTTTTTGACCACGAACCGGAAGACCTCTTCTGTGTCTTAAACCTCTATAAATACCTAAGTCTTTTAGTGCTTTGATATCCATTGCAACTTTTTTTCTAAGATCACCCTCTACCTCGTAGTTAGCTTGAATCTCTTTACGAATATTTGCAACATCATCTTCACTTAACTCATGTACTCTTTTGTCATATGAGATACCCACTGCATCAAGAATTTTTCTTGAACTTGTAAGTCCTATACCATAGATGTATGTTAAACCATACTCTACTCTCTTTTTTTTCGGTAAATCTACACCAGCAATCCTAGCCATATTTATCCTTGTCTTTGTTTATGTTTTGGATTTGTACAGATAACTCTTACTGCACCTCTTCTTTTGATAATCTTGCAATTATCACACATCTTTTTTACTGAAGGTCTTACTTTCATAACTATATCCTTGTAAGAATTTAAATTAGATCTTAACAGATCACCTTTAGCTAACCCTGTTTTCTATCTCCACATCAAACAACGAACGAAATGGTTTACCGAGCAAAATGGCAAACCAACAGTTGGAAAAAATGTGGAATCTTTTCCAACTATTCTTCTTATAGTCCCGTCATTCGTGTAATAGAGCCGGCAATATTACCTAAATAAAGGTTAAAATTTACTTATATCTAAAAGTAATTCGACCTTTATCAAGGCTATAAGGCGTTAATTCAACCTTGACTTTATCTCCAAGCATTATTTTTATGTAATGCATTCTCATTTTTCCTGCTATGTGACAAAGTACTTTATGTCCATTGTCAAGCTCTACCATAAAGGTAGCATTTGGTAATGCTTCTACCACAGTACCATCTATTTCTATTACATCATCTTTAGCCATTATTTCTCCTTAGTCACACTTTTGATAATATCTCAGCTTTACCACCAATTACAGCAACTGTATGCTCATAGTGGCTTCCTCTCAATCCATCTTCTGAAACAACTGACCATTTATCTTCAAGAATTTTTGCAGTTGGTAGCTTTTGACAGATCATTGGCTCCAAACAAAATACCATACCATCTTTGATTTTAGGACCTTGTTTTGGGTTTGGTACTTCAAGATAGTTTGGAATTTCTGGTTCTTCATGTGGTTTACGACCTATTCCATGTCCACAAAATCCATGAAGTGGAACATATCCTCTCTCTTCGATAAATTTCTCTATTTCGTAGCTTAACTCTTTAAAACGAAGTCCAGGTTTGATAATATCAATCGCAAACATAAGAGTATCATGTGCACAAGCTATCAACTCTTCATCTTCTTTACTGATATTTCCAATTGGCATAGTAATAGCTGCATCTCCATACCATCCATCTTTTTCAACACCAATGTCAAGTCCTAAAATATCACCATCATTTAGCTTTGTTTCATTTGGAATTCCGTGAATTATCACTTCATTTAGAGATGTACAGACTCCTGCAGGAAATCCGTACAATCCTTTAAATGCAGCTCTTGCACCATCAAGTGAATCTATAAAATCTTCACCCATCTTATTCACTTCTTCAAGAGTCATACCTTCTCTTACATATGATCTAAGGTGATGTAAAGTTCTTGCTACATATTGATTTGAAACCCTCAGTTTATCAATCTCTGAGGGTTTTTTTATAGATATTGCCATATTAGTCTATATTCCTGTAACACCAAGTGTGTCATATTTATTCATATAGATTTGTGCTTCAATTTTTCTCATAGTATCAAGTGCTACTTGTACTACAATCAAGACAGCAACACCACCAAAATAAAATGGAATACCTATAGCTTTTATAAGGACAAAAGGCAATGTCGCTATCAATCCAAGATAGATTGCTCCACTAAAAGTCAGACGACTTGCTACTTGGTTGATAAACTCTTCAGTAGCTTTACCAGGTCTAACTCCTGGGATAAAACCACCCTGCTTTTTAAGGTTTTCAGCAATATCTTTTGCATTAAATACAATTGATGCATAAAAGAATGCAAAAAAGACAACACCAATAAACATCAAGATCTCAAAAAGATATCCACCAGGAGTCAACGCATCAGAGATTGCTAGTAAAATAGGATTTGTACTACCTCTTAGCAAAGTTGCTGGCATCATCAATATCGCAGAAGCAAAGATAGGAGGTATAACACCTGCTAAATTCACCTTGATAGGGATATAATTCATCACCCTTTTATTTTGGTTATCCATCAATGTTTTTCTAGAATATGATATTGGAATTCTTCTCTCACCTAGCTCTACATATATAATGACTCCTATGGTAGCAAGTATGATTAGTACCATGCCGATTAATGATAAGAAGTTTAGATCACCTGTATTAACTAAGTTTACAGTTCCAGCTATTGCAGTAGGAATACCTGAAACAATACCAGCAAAGATGATTAATGATATACCGTTTCCTATACCTCTTTGAGTGATTTGCTCACCTATCCACATCAAAAGCATAGTTCCTGTAAGCATAGATACAGCAGCGATTGGCACAAATGTACCCATATCTATCATAATGGCACTCTCTCCACCACCACCCATACTTCTTAGACCCATAGCTACACCAACTGCTTGTACTAAAGTGATTACAACAGTAGCATATCTGATGATTTGCATATACTTAACCATACCGTCTCTCTCTTTTTTCATCTGACCGATATTTGGAAAAGTAGCAGCAAGTAGCTCCATGATAATAGAAGCTGTGATATAAGGCATGATACCAAGAGAGATGATACTAAGTCTTCGTATCGCATTTCCTGAGAACATATTTACCATACCAAGAGCATTGTTTGAGTTTGAATCGAAAAAGTGTTTTATAACATCAACATTTACTCCAGGAACTGGAACATAAGAGAGGAGTCTATAAGCAAATAAGAACCCAAGAGTTATGAGTATCTTATTTGTTAAATCTTTATTCATTTTTGCATACCGCTTGTAGTGATATTCTCATCTTTGATTTTAGATGCTAAATCTTTTGCACCTTTTCCGATAAGCTTCACTCTCTTAACAGCTGAACTAAACTTATGAATCTCTCTTAGTGATTCAATAGTGATCTCTTTTAGATCAGCAATAGCAGTTACTCTTTCTACATTTATACTGTAAGGTTTTGTCACTCTTGAGCTAAAACCGACTTTTGGAAGTCTTCTTTGAAGTGGTTGTTGACCACCCTCAAAACCTCTTTTTTGTTTATATCCAGTTCTACTCTTTTGACCTTTATTACCTCTAGTAGCAGTTTTACCCATTCCACTACCTTGACCTCGTCCTACTCTTTTTCTATTTTTAGTAGAACCAGCTGCTGGGCTTAAATTATCTAATGCCATTTTTGCTCCTTATGACTTTATCATTGATAGAGCTTTAACTGTTGCTCTAACAACATTTGCAGGATTATTTGATCCAAGAGATTTTGTTAGGATATCTTGAATTCCCGCAAGTTCCAAAAC
>CAZYJF010000178.1:0-3523 GCA_964647715.1 uncultured Sulfurospirillum sp.
AGAGTTACTTTTGCAAGTATCTCTCCATTTTGAACGACATCTTTGATGTAATCCTCATCAGTGATTAACTTTACTCTGTAGATTTTCAACTTTTTCTTAAACTCATCGTTAATTGGATTTGAAATGAGATAAACGATAGTGGATCTAGCAACTATGGCATATCTTTCATTTAGTTCTTGAGTATATTTTTGTTTGTCATACTTTACTAGATAAAAGTATGCGACTAGTACTCCAAGAGCCGCGATAAAAAAGATAAAAGTTATACTATAAAAGATTGAAGATTTTTTCATTGTACTAGTTTGTAACCAACACCTCTAACAGAAATGATATATTTTGGATTTTTAGGAGTATCACCTATCTTTTGTCGAACACGACCTACTAGGACATCTATACTTTTATTTGTGCTATCTTCATTGATAGAGTCCACATTATATATAAGATCTTCTCTTGAGACTACATTTCCCTCTTTTTGTATTAGATACTTTAGTATCCCATATTCGGCTTTGGTCAAGTTGAGAGCTTCATTCTTGAAATGGATCTCATTTTTATCTTCATAGACTATTAAATCTTTTATCTTTTGTGCTTTGTTTTTTGATTTAACACTAAATTCATGCTTTTCTCTTCTAAGAAGTGATTTGATTCTAGCTTCAAGCTCTCTTGGATTGTAGGGTTTTGGAAGATAATCGTCTGCACCTCTTTCTAACGCTTCAACTTTATCGTTGATATCATGCCTTGCAGAAGATATAATGATAGGTATATCGTGTCTTTTCCTGATATCACTACAGACATCTAGTCCATCAAGACCAGGGAGTGTAAGATCTAGTATGACAAGATCAAACTTACCTGTATTTAGTGTAGAGATACCGATGAAGGGATCTTCGACATTTGTGATCTCTATGTCAAACTGCATAAGATATTCACTTAAAATCTCTGCAAGTTCAGGATCATCTTCTATCATCAAAACTTTTATCATTTGTGACCTTTTTTTGATACATTATACCAATCATAGGTGCAAATATCATTTAAATATATCTCTAATAAAAAAAATGGATTAAAATGTAAGAAATATTTCAAAGTTGATTGACATAGACTAAAGTTTTATGATATAATATCCATAAATGTAACACAAATCAGCATAAAATAGGAGAGGTGAAGTGAGTAAGAGTTTATACGAGACATTAGGTGTAAGTGAAAATGCATCTGCAGATGAGATCAAAAAAGCTTATAGAAAATTGGCAAGGAAATACCATCCCGATGTCAATAAAACATCAGAAGCAGAGGAGAAGTTCAAGGAGATCAATGCTGCTTATGAGATTTTGAGTGATCCCAAGAAGAAACAGCAGTATGATATGCACGGTGACAATATGTTTGGTGGTCAAAGCTTCCACGATTTTGCCGGAGGTCAAGGTGGTGTCGATCTAGATGAGATACTAAGAAGTATCTTTGGCGGAGGCGGAGGCTTTAGCGGTGGATTTAGTGGTAATTTTGGAGGCTCTGGTGGATATGGAGATTTTGGAGGAGCTGGCTTTGGTACACCAAATCTAGACTTAGAGACAAAGATTGTCATTCCATTTAATGTGGCAGTTTTGGGTGGAACTCATACTGTTAATGTAAATGGTGAGAGTTTTGATGTAAAAATTCCAGCTGGAATCAAAAGTGGTGAAAAACTCAGAGTCAAAGGAAAAGGAAAAGCTCACGGTGCTCAAAGAGGAGACTTATATATAAAGGTAGAAGTAGCACCATCTCCTGAATATCAAAGGGATGGAAATAACCTCATAAAAGAGATCGATGTATCTTTGAAAACTGCTCTTTTTGGAGGAAAAGTAAAGGTACAAACTCCATATAAAGAGATCACTATCAAGATACCTCAAGGAATTAAAAGTGGACAGAAACTAAGAGTAAAAGGTGAGGGTGTTGTCGATAGAAAAACTAAAGTCAAAGGTGATCTATTTGTCAAAGTCAATGTAAAACTACCAAAAGTTGACGATTTAGATCCACAGTTAGTTGAAATGATGAAAGAAAAATTACCAGATTAAGGAGAAGTTATGCACGGATATGATGAACCAGTATATTTGATAAGTGTTGTTGCAAAAGCTTTAAATATTCATCCTCAAACCCTTAGACAGTACGAGAGGGAGGGGCTCGTAACCCCATCAAGAACAAATGGAAAAATAAGGCTCTATTCACAAAAAGATATAGATAGGATAAATTTAATCTTAAGACTCACAAGAGAGTTAGGGGTCAATTTAGCAGGAGTAGATATCATCTTACAACTAAAAGATCAGATTGATAGCTATGAATCCCAGATAGATGATCTAAAGCTTGATATTGCAAAGCTTAAAGATGACTCTATGGTACCTCCTCAAAAATCTCTTGTTACAAAAAAGAGTATTTATGAGATCATCTTATTTGGGGAGTAGCTAATCTCCAATTAATGTGATGATAATCTCTCTTCTTTGAGGAGGGATTCTATGTTCTAGTAGATAAATCCCCTGCCAAGTACCAAGTGCTAATTTGGAGTTTGAGATGGGAATATTTATAGATGATCCTATGAAAATATTTTTCATATGTGCACTCATATCATCTTCCCCCTCAAGTGTATGAGTAAAACCGCTCCAAGCATCAGGGATTAGTTTTCTTAAAAAGCTCTCTATATCAACTCTCACACTAGGATCATAGTTTTCATTAATCGCAAGTGAAGCAGAGGTATGTTTTAAGAATATATTTGCCATACCTAGCTTTACATCTGTGACATATGGGGTAACTAAATCTGTGATTAGATGTACTCCTCTATCAAATGATGGTAATGTAAGGTTATGTTGAACTGTCATACTACTCCTTTTTAGTGCTTAAATTGGCAAGATCAACGATATCACTTGATATCTTTTTAGCTTCATATAGACTGTGAGTTACATAAACTATCGTTATATCAAACTCTTTTTTAAACTCATTTATCAAAGAGATCATCTCATCTTTTAGCTTCATATCCAAACTAGAAAGTGGCTCATCAAGTAGCAATATCTTAGGCTTTACGATGAGAGTGCGAGCTAGTGCTACTCTTTGTCTTTGTCCGCCTGAAAGCTCTTCGATTTTTCTATCTTTAAAACCACTCATTTGAATACTGTATAAGATCTCATTTAACTTTTTATCTATCAAATCTTTTGGAAGTTTTTTCATCCTCAATCCAAATGTGATATTTTCACCCACACTCATATGATTCCACAAAGCCAAATCTTGAAAAACCATTCCAATCTCTCTATCTTTAGGCTCTAGAATAATTTTTCTTTTAATACTTGCCAATTTCTTATCGATAAAAATCTCCCCACCACTTGGAGCAATAAATCCACAGATGAGTCTAAGAAGAGTAGTCTTCCCACTTCCAGAACTTCCCATGATACAAAGAGATTGATCCTTTTTTATGTGAAGATTTAGATCATTTAAGATATTTTTATATGAAAGATTTTTTATTTTTATCATCTTAAACCTCTTGTTAGAAAGAAAAGTGGAATGAGAGGCAAAAACA
>CAZYJF010000179.1:0-3521 GCA_964647715.1 uncultured Sulfurospirillum sp.
TTTGGAACAAAGTCCCAAAAGCTACGCTAACGCTAAGTTCTGCTCAGCGCAAGGCTCACGCGCAGATGAACCGCGCTCAAATCTTTTTTAATAAATGATTTGTACCCAACTAAAACTCTACTGTTTTAACTGAAGCAGAGTATTTAACATCTGATCTGATGTAGTTATCGTCTTTGAGTTTGCCTGAAAACCTCTTTGTACTACGATAAGCTGTGTAAGAGATCTACTTAGATCAACATTACTCATCTCCAAAGCACTCGCCTGAACAAATCCTCTACCAGCTTGAGCTGCCCTACCGATGACTGGATCACCTGAGTTTGCAGTTTGGATAAATACATCCCCTCCATCACTCTCAAGACCTATATCATTGGTAAATTTTGCCATCGCAATTTGTGCCAATCCAAAACTTCTACCATTTGTAAATGACCCTACCAAAGTACCTGTCTCATCTATTCTGATACCATCAAGATCACCTCCGGCAAATCCATCTTGGTATCTACCAGTATTTGCTGATTCTCTATCAAAACTAGTAAGACCATCAAACTTATTTGCAGACCCAAAATCAAGCTGTATTGTTTGGTTTGGAGATGATCCGTTGTTTGCTGTATATGTGATAGATGTAGGTGTATATGAAGCAAGCGAACCATCAGAGTTAAATATGATCTGACCCTCTACTTGATTTGGTTTTATAATACCTCCAATCTCTCCTGGCTCTGGAACTGTCAACTTCATAGCCCACTGAGCACCTACTTTTGTATTATTTGCATCATATACAAATCCTTGTTTTCTATACTCCACTCTTACAGTATGCTTTGTTCCTAGTGAATCAAATATATCTATACTAGCTGCATTTGTAGCTGCATTGATTGTTTGACTGATCTTGATACCATTGCTTCCTGCTGAAAGCTGACCTGAAAAGGACTGCATAACAGTTGTAAACTTTTTATTCTCATCAATCGTAGGAGTTGATATACCACTTACTCTGATGTTTAGATCTGTTCCTGCTTGGTCAGTGTTTGAAATCTCAAACTTTCCTTTATCATTTACTATCACCTCTGCTGTAGGTGATGTCTGTCTTACAAAGTGCTGTATTGCAGCTCTTAGATCTTCAGTTGATCTAAACTTATACTGTCCACTAGCCGCTGTTAAATCCACATCAGTTGATACTGGCTCATAGACAAAATCTTTTATACTATTTCCACCATCAACAGTCAATCTCATCCCTTGTCCCTTTTTGATATTAAATGAGTCTCCTTCAGCATCAAAAAGTACATTAAAGTCATCTACCTCTTCTGGATTTGTTCCAGCATTTAATCCATCTGTACTATCAAGTGGTCTGATAGGAGATTTTGTCTCGATGTGATCTCCTGAGTTTAGATTCGCCTTCAAAGATAGCACTGATGTAGGCTGTGCAGGAGTCGTAAGACCTGGTGGAATCATGATATTTGATATTGGTGCAGTATTGTCAATCTTTCCTGTTTTTGGATCTCTTCCCCACCCTTGTGCGATAAGACCTTGATTATTTACAAAGTTACCATTTGCATCGAAGATAAAATCTCCATTTCTAGAATACTTATAAGTTCTTCCACCATCATTACTAAGAACAAAAAAACCATTTCCTTGTATAGCCAAGTCGGTATTTTTTCCTGTAGTTTGTACTGAACCTTGATTGAACATCCTAGTAATCGAATTTACCTGAGTACCAAGTCCAACTTGTTGAGGGTTTTTACCACCTAGCTTACCTTCAGGGGCTGTTGCAATCTTACTTGTTTGACTAAGCATATCAGAAAAGTTTGCACGAGAATATTTAAAACCTATAGTATTTACATTGGCAATATTATTACCCTCAACATCCATCGCAATTTGGTGTGCCTTAAGTCCAGATACTCCAGACCATAATGATCTCATCATTTTTACATCCTTTAAAATTTAATCTATACCAGCTATGAAGCAACAACTATGCCCAAATTTTGGGCTTTTAAACTATTTGAATTTATTTTTTCATATTGATTGCATTTTGTATCAATTGATCACTCGTTGTGATACTTTTAGAGTTTGCATCAAATGCTTTTTGCATTGCTATGAGTTCAGTTAGTGCTGTTGTTAAGTCCACATTTGAAAGCTCTGTCTTTGAACTTAGCACTTTACTCTCTCCTGAGAAATTACCTTTTTCATCTATGTAGAAGGTAGGCTTACCACTGTTTGCACTCTCTTTGAAGCTGGTATTTCCCACTTTTTCAAGTCCCTCTTCATTTACGAAGTGATAAACAGCGACCTTTGATATCGGAATACTTTTTCCATTGTCAAATGAAGCATATAAAACTCCAGATTCATCAAAGTAATAATCCTTCAAGACACCCTCTTTGACTCCATCTTTTTCTATCCTTTTATCATCCACATTTGCCGTTAACTTCAATCCGTCATATCCACTATTTGCAACCTCTCTTTTATAGCTTGTACCAAGATTGAGCTTTAGTGGTGTTCCATTATTATCGATAGTAGTTAGAGTATTTGAGAGTAGTGCCCCATAACCGTTAAACTCTAGTACACCTTCATTTGTACTGATTAGATCACCATTTTCATCCAAAATTTTTGCTTTTGCTTCCCAAGTCGATGAATCACCCACTTGTGGAACTCTTTTTGTAAATGTCACTTCAAGTCTGTTGCTATTTCCTTTTGCATCTTGGACATCAGTTCTAAAAACTTCTACATTTGCTACTTGAACCTTAGATCCATCTGCCTCTAGTTTCTCTTCGATACTAGGATCAAGTGAACCCTTTAAAGTTACCACCTTTGTAGGTGTAGATGGGTAGATCAAAGAATCTGGTATCTTTATAGCTGTCTCAGATCCAACCTTTTGTGCTTTTATCGTTTGAGTGGGATTATCGATGACCCTTCCATTTTTGATATTGTTTGCACTGATTCCCATCACATAATACCCATCTGAATCAACAAGCATACCATCTGAATCTTTACTAAAATTTCCACTTCTTGTATATGCGATTTCTCCTGTTGGAGTTTGAAGTCCAAACAAACCACTTCCTTGAATAGCTAGATCATATTTATTGTCACTATCTATCAAAGAACCATTTCTTGTACTGATATATCCACCACCAAAAATCGAACCATACCCAACTTCATTAGCTGTAGGATCACCACTTAGATCAGTACTGTTTAACTCTCTTGAGAATATTGTAGAAAATAGAGGGCTTGACGCTCTGTATCCTGGAGTATTGACATTGGAAACATTTTCAGAGAGTAGATCAACAGCACTCTGATGTGCTTTGATCCCTGAAATTCCATTGTAGAGTGATGTTATCATCTACTTTTTCTCCTCATAAATCTCAGAAACATTTGCAAAATCAACATAATTCCCATTCAATTTCACAAGTGTTTTATCATCATCAAATTTCACAGCCTCAATCTTATATGACCCAAATTTTCCATCTAAGTTTAATCCGTCATTGTTTTGATATTTTGCTACGATTTTATATTTTCCAGATTTTGCATCTTGACCTAGG
>CAZYJF010000180.1:0-3521 GCA_964647715.1 uncultured Sulfurospirillum sp.
CAAAATGGTGTTGAATTGATTACCATAGGTTTTGATGACAGAATCTCTAGCGATATATTAGCTTCAATTTCAAATATAGATGCATTATCTGTAACACTTTCAGATGATGAAAAAACACTATTTATCCAAGATAAAGATCAAGTCTATCATGCTTACGATATATCAAATCCAAATGAACCATTAGAGATCGGAGTAGTAGATGCCCAGTCCATACAAAAGAGTAAAATATCCATCTCAAAAGATAAAAAATTGCAAGTTAGAGTATCTCCTTGTGGCTTGATAGCTGAAGATATTATCAAGGATAACCTACAAAGAAAATTTATACTAAAAGACAAATCCATAAAAGATGCCATTTTGGTAAATGACGATAAAGATGTACTAACAGCTCACTCAGAGGATGGTCTATTTCTTTACAGTTTAGAAGAAAAAGGACTTCCAACATTAAAATCTAAAAAAAAGTTGGACTCAGCAGTCTATGGTCTAAGTGTAATAGAAAAATCTGGAATTTTATTTGTCGCAAAGGGTGAAAAGGGTGTTGAGATATTTAACCTTGATATTTTGCTATCTCAAATGAAGTAAGTATATATAAGCGGGGGGAGTAAACCCCACAACTTTATTAATTAATCTCCAGCTCCAGCAGCCCCTGTAGCTCCTGTTGGTAAATCTGGATAAAGAATATGCTCAAGCTCATCAGCTATTGGCTGTGCAGCTACAGCACTGTCATATGCACTTTGTGCTTCAGCTACTTTATTTTGACACTCAGTCTTAATCGCTTCTACAAGACTATTTACTTCTGCAACTGAATCAGGATTTTTTGTTACATTTGAAATTGCAACTTCAAGTGTCTTGATTCTTGTTCTAATTGGATCTATAGCAGCTTTAAGGTCAGTAACATCTTTTGTTGTTTTTGTATGACAAACAACTGCTTCATCATAAGCTTTTTTAGCTGCCATGATTTGCTCTACTGTTACATTTCCTTCACATTTTGTTTTAAGAAGAGCTGCTTTTTCCTTATTCTTCTCTTCAAGTTGCTTTTGAAGATTTGTAAGAGCTGTATAATCCTTAGGATCTTGATCCATTAGTGCTTTGATTTCATCATTAATAGACTCTTTTATAGCTTTAATCTCTGATTCTACTGTTACAAGTTTCTCAACTGCATCTGCACCCTTACCAGCTTTATCAAGTAACTCATCAAGATATTTCTTCTTAGCCGCTTCATCTTTTGCTGCACTCTCATCTTTTGCCTCAGCAGCATCAAGTTGAGCTTTTATAGGATCATAGCTATCTCTAAGATCACTAATCATTCCATTTGCTATAGAGATTATATCTGCTCTAACTGCAGCTTGCTCATCAGCTAGCTTCTTATCATAGTCAACCATTTTTGCATCTAGGTTTTTATCTAAATTGTCACACTCTTTTTTAACTGCATCCAAATTTGTTTTTGTATCTTTTAAGTCTTGTCTAACTTGTACGATAATTGATGAGATAGTTCCATCTTTATCTTTTAAAAACTCTGCAACCTCTGGTGTAGCATAGTGTAAAACCAATTTTTTTAACTCTTCAGCCTTCTTCTTTAGACATGCTGAACAACCTTGCATACTCTCAAGTTTAGCTTTTGCCTCTTGTGCTTCTTGTAAAGCTTTTTGAGCCTCTGCCTCTTTCTCTTTAAGTTGACCCTCTAATGCATTGATTCTTGTTTGTAACTCTTCACAAGAGTCTCCATTATATGAACATCCACTCTCTTTTAACTGAACCTTTAGATCTTTAAGTGTTTTTTGGATCTTAACTGTCTCAGTATCGTTTTGATTACCAAGTGATCTTAAACCTGCACTCTTCTCTCCTGCATTGTTTGAACTTCCACACCCAATCAGAACAGCCGACGCTACTATACTCAACGCAAATAGTTGAAACTTTTTCATAAATACTCCTTTAAGTTTTTACATTTAATTTAAATTATTGTCATCTATCTTAAATCATTAAAAATAATTTAAGTAAATGAACTTTACCAACCCATTTCACTACAAATCAGCAAGAAAAAAACCTATATATAGGTATAAATCCTATAAATATATAGGTTTTTTGTCTTAAAAATTGTAACTAACCATCGAAAGGTTACGAAAATGTTATCCAAAAAAACTAAAAGAAACTTTAAATGACTTAGTGAAATAATAAAAACATATGTCAATATTAAAGGAATATAAGTAAAATATAATATAATAAATTAAACTATTTTAATAATGAGTATTTTTAATTAAATTATTTAAATTTATTATTTTTTTTGAATTTTTTTGAATTTTTTTTAAAATATTTTATAAATTTTATATTTTTAAGTTTTATGACAAGAAATTCTATATATTAAACTAAATTGATTCAAAAAGATCAGTATAAATTAAGCAGTTTTTCTTTCAAAATATCTTTAATTTTCATCTTATGTAAATTTATAGTCGTAAAATTTCTTAAATATATTTTTTTTCTAGCACTTTTTTATAAAAATTCATCAATAAACATATCTCCCATATAGTATAATTCCCTATGAAAAAACAAAAGACTCGCGACATACTCCTTGATATTACATTTGATGAAGTATATATTAATGGTTATACAGCAACATCTATAGATAAGATTCTAAAAATAGCAAATATCCCAAAGGGCTCAATGTATCACTACTTCAAGGGCAAAAAAGCTTTAGTCTTGGCGATGATAGAGGAGAGACTCTTTGTAAAGATGGATCAATTTTTCATTTTTGAGCCAAAAGATGGAGCAACTGTTATGAATACACTAAGGGACGCATTTGCACATATGAGCAAAAACAGACCCCTAATCACATACGGCTGTCCTCTCTATCGACTGATGGTCGAACTATCTCCAGTAGATAAAGATTTTGACGAACTATTGAGCCAAAAAGCAAAACATATGCAAGAGAAACTAAAAGAGTTACTACTTCTTGGCATAAAAAACGGTGAATTTGATAGCTCTATGGATCCTAAAAACTTGGCTTGGTTCATACTCGAAAGCACTTGGGGAGTCTTATCCCTCTCACCCACTCTCTCTTCGCAAGAGAAGTTTGTCAACCACAGTATATACATCTTAGAACTTTTGAAAGATTATCAAAATTAGACTATTTAGTCTAGTTTAAGCCAAATTTCTCTATACTTCGACTAGACTAATTAGTCTAATTATGAAAAAATGGAGCAAACTATGTTCATCATCAAAGCAGAACCAAGCAGAGAATCAAAGATACTATTAAGAGCCATCAGACAAAAGTTCAAAACCACTCCTCCACACTGGGAGCTTCTAGCATACTTAAACCCTGTGCGATTTAAGATCTTTTTAGATGAGATGGAGTACATAAGCTCACATCCAAAGATCAACCCACACTTTTTTACGATGCTCCGTTACATCGTGGCATGGGATAACGACTTTGAGTACTGCAAAAAGTTTAACACCACACTATTAGAAACTCTAGGCTACACCAATGTTCAATTAGATAGGATAAGAAAAGAAAAAAAGATTCCATTAGA
>CAZYJF010000181.1:0-3513 GCA_964647715.1 uncultured Sulfurospirillum sp.
AAATATACATTAAGCTTCTTTTCTCATATTTATTCTAGAGAGAAAAGTTTAAAATTTTACATTATAAAGAAGATAAGCTAGTTTAGCCTCATCATCTGTTGGCATAGGTTTTCCTATATGCCAACCACTTCCAGTATAGTCATATTGGATATCCGTATAACCTAGTCTTAAAAATTGATTTCTATCTATTTGATAAATAGCATATACATCATTCACACTACCTCTTGTTGCTAGTTTATTTAGAGGATCCTCACTTCCTTGGGTAAATGAAAACCAATTCTTATCACCATGATTAAACTCATATCCTACCTTAATACCTGCATCAAAATCATATCTAAGACCGATATGATAAGCAGAACCAGAACCATCAACAAGACCAACACTTTGGTTATGAGTCATAGGACCGTAGTTTACAGTTTTGCCATTTGATGAACCATTAGAATATCCATATGAAATAAAGTAATTTAAATTTGTTCCAAATGCCTTATTATTTTCAAAATAGATACCAGCAAGATCAAAATCTCCTACATTTACATTATTTGGAGTATTCACATTTTTAGCATTTCCTACAAAGTTAGAAGCTTTTACATAAGACAATACTATCAAGTTTTCACCCATTGCTGGTATATCCAAACTACCTTCAGCAAAAGCACCAACAACATCCAAATCATCTACACCATTATCGTTTGCTAAAAAACCGTTCATTGAGTCATCTTGTTGAAAACCTTTACCATAAGCTGCACGAAAATTTAATCCTTTAACTGCCCCTTTAATATCTCCAGCTTTTGCAGTAAGAATGATGCCGTCAGAATTTCCATCAAATAAAATAGCTGGATAAGTTGCTTGTCTTGGAGTATTTTCTCTTAAACTCATACCAGGACCATTAGAGCTTGGTTGACGACCAATTGTTGCAGTCAAATAATCTGTGATTTTAAAATCTATATAAGCTCTTTCTAAAAAAAGAGCACTAGTTCCAGAGTTGGAAGTTTTACCTTCACTTGGATCAGACAACATTCTACTTGCTGTAGAATCAGCCCAATTTTTATACATAGATACACGACCGGTAAACTTTGTTCTATCGTTAACCTTTGCCTCCATGGAGAGTTTTACTTTTGTAGTCCATTTGTTTGAATTACTGTATGTTTTTCCAGGCATTTTACCTTGAGGAGTTATTATACTTCCTACTGTTCCCTCAAAATTATTGACACTTGTTTCAAGACTACCACCCCATTTTATACGGTTCATAGTCGCTTCAAATTCATTTGCATCAGCTCTATCATACAACTCATCGATAGATTTTTCAGTTGTCTTTTTCATCTCTGCAAGTTCAGCTTTCAATGCATCTACCTCATTTTGAAGTTCTGCTTGCGAAGCACATAAGTTTGTTCCTAGCCCCATCATAATAGAAGCCAATAATGATATCTTTACTATTTTATTCATGATTTTTTCCTAGTTTCCAGCTACAGTTGCTTTGTTTGGATTATCTGCTGCTTTAGCAATCAAACACTCTTTTATTGCGTTGGCATCAGCACCTTTTACTTTTCTTTTTACCCATCTTTCTATCTGCTTCATAGTCTTTGTCGCAGGATCTGGGGCATTATATTTTTTACTTAATTCAGCACATCCAGCATATGAGTCAGACATAAACACAACCAGTAGTGCAAATAAAACAATTTTTTTCTTCATTCTTTTCTCCTTTAAATTTTAAATTTAACTAACTGTTTTGATAAATCTTGTGTCAATTTATTTACCTTTTTAAAGTTGTCTGTTATGGTATAAATTGAGTTAGAATTATCTTGTGACAATCTGCTTATAAGACCTATTTTGTCAATAACTTGATCAGTCTCTTGAGTAGATTTTTTAGCACTGATAAAGTTCTCCTCAGCAACATTTATCACATTATTCATCTGATCTGTAACATCACCGATAGTCTCTTCTACTTTTTGTGAGTTATGTGAAAGTTCTTGCATATCTTTTGAGTTTATATTTATCTCTTTTGATATAGAACTTATCTCATCTATAATAGTTTTGATAGTTATTTGAATCTCTGATAAACTTTTTTGAGTACGCTCTGCCAACTGTCTTACTTCATCAGCAACAACAGCAAATCCTCGCCCGTGTTCACCAGCACGAGCAGCCTCTATCGCAGCATTTAAAGCGAGTAGATTTGTCTGATCTGCGATATCTCCGATGATATTTAACACTCCAACAACATCATTTGCATCTGTACTTAGATTTGAAAGTTTTGAAGCTATCTCTAACTCTGCTTGGGCACTACTTTCTATATGCTCAATTAGCTCTATGATTTGCTCTTTAGATTCATCTAACTTTTGAGCAGTTACAGAGATACTCTCCTTTGTAGTCATGGTAAACTTGAGTGATTCATCTAACTCTTGTTTAACATTTTGACTATTATTGTCTGTCTCTTTTGCTAAAATCGCTTCTTGATTTACACGCTTTAACATCTCATCTGATGATGTCTCTAAAACTTGAGTTAATTTAAGATTTTCATCCGAAGTATATCGGATATTATCCATTAGTTTTCTACTCTCTTCAACTATCTGTTTTAGAGAATTAGAGATAAATGACAACTCATCTGCTCCTTCTTCTTTAGGTATCTCAACAGTAAAGTCTAATACATCTTTATTTTTCGTAATATTCTTAACATGTGCCATTATTTTATTAAGTCTATTTTTTAGATCATAAGTAAAATAGAAAAATATACCAAGGATAGTTACCATTAGCACTAAGATCACACTACTTAAAATATCTTTTTTAGTGTTTCCCTTTTCTCTGACAACTTCTACTTTTTTTATATTTTGAAGATTCTTCTCCAGCAGATTATTGGTTTTATCTATATTTTTTTCTAGTTTTTTAGCCAAAGCCAAAGATTGATCACTTGTATCATATGCATGATCTATTATTTTCGCAAAAATCTCTTCAAATATATTTTGAATTTTCAAAAGTGTCTCATAGCTTGGTGCTGTTTTTAAAGTATTTAACTCTTTGGAGATAGCAGGATAAAAACCACTTAGCAAAGGATGCATTTTAATCGTTTTTTCATTCCAAGTTCCTATCATATTCACTACTAAAGTATGTTCAGGTGTTCCTACACATGAAGAGACATCTTTTGATAATTTTAGTAAATGTTTGGAGATACTTCCTGCAAATTCTAATAGTTCTGTAGTTTCTGTACTCTTTTCTATAGAAGATTGAGTCGTTTTAGAAATTTTTAGAACATCTTTATTTATTTTAAATATATTTTGTATATCTTTATTAAGTAGCGAAGCATTTTTCTTTTCTAATACTTGACTATCACTTACAATCACAGAGTAACCATAAAATGTAATGATAACAGCTACTATAGTAATAACCATACTGATAATGTTAATCGCTAATTTCTTCTGCATGGGGGAACTAGAAGATTTTTTTTTCCCTTCCAACATCATTTTCCTTTTTTAACTTCTATTCTTAACTCCATATCGGATTTATAGAAATAAAGTTTAAATTATT
>CAZYJF010000182.1:0-3490 GCA_964647715.1 uncultured Sulfurospirillum sp.
GCATTTATCTCTATGATAAAGCCACCAAGCCCATCGACAAATGCCATGAATGTTAGCATCAAAAATGTGGAGTTATGAGCCCAAGGGGTGGTGATAAACAAGACTAGATAGATAATAGCAACTACGATACTAAAGAGAGATTCAAGGGAGTTGAAGCTCTTTGTGGTGGCTGCTTTGTAGATCTCGATAAGCAGAGCGAAGATTCCCACGAAGATAAAAGCATCATCTACTGTGATATGAAGTGTTTTATGTGTAAAAACGATATGGTTAAAGTTAAACATTGCACTGTGAAATGGCGATGGTAGATGTGGTGAATAATGGATCCCCATATATGCAAGAAGTATCCAAAAATATGTAGTAATTGATAATATTCCCATAATTGCCTAAACTATTTTAATTTATGAGAGATTTTATAGAGATTTTAGTTAAAGGTAGTTTAAATCAAGAGAGTAATATCTCTTGATCTTATATTAGAGTCTTGATTCGTATCTTCTAAGCATATAGAGCTTTTTAAGCATCTTTTTCTTAGCTGCGATCTTTTGCTTTTTTCGCTTTTCAGTTCCAGTCTCATAGAACTCTCTAGCTCTAGCTTCTGTAACTATCAAGTTTCTGTCAGTCTGTTTTTTAAACTTTCTATAAGCTTCTTCAAAAGACTCGCTTGGTTTTACAACGATACCAGGCATTTAGCATCACCCACTTTCTTTTTAAATTTTGAGGCTCGATTATAGCATAAAAAGCTACTTTTTCAAAGGCTTTTTTGTGCTATTTGCATCATCTTTGATGATTTTGATGATTTGTACCTCTTTTTCATCTTTTAGAGGTGGATTTCCCTCTAGGGCATTTGAGATCTTTCTTTTGGTCTCTTTGATATAGAAGTCATCATCACTTCTGATGAATCGCTCTGCTTTTTTGATGTACTGCATTGATTGTTTTAATAGTTTTTTATCTTTTCTTTTTGACTCTTTGTAGAGTATCTTTGCATATTTGTTCAAAATATTTCTATATAGTTCTAGCTGAAATTTTCCTAGATCTGACTCTTCCCATATATCTTTGCCGTAGTTTGTACTCTTATCCAAGAAGTATAGGATAGATCTTGCCATCTTTTTATAATGTTTTGTGTCATCACTGTTCTCTAGTAAGTTTAGCAGTGCATATTTTGAGAGTAAAAAGTCATACTGATCTATGCTGTTTTGTGTCTTGCTTCGTCTTGCTGTTGAGAGTGCTTTTATAAAGAGTTTACTTGCTTTTTTGCTTTGACCTTTGCTTAGAAGTTTTTCTCCCTCTCTTATCACTTTATATACATTATAATCACTCTCAGGTGTGATCTTCATACTTTTGGTATATGCTATGTTTGGTAGATCGATAGCAAAAAGAGAGTTTGCTATCATCGCTAAAAGAAGGGTTTTTTTCATCTAATATCCTTAAAATTTTCGTCCATTCTATCAAAATAAAGTTATAAAAAATTTAACCTCTATGCCAATATCTAATTGGTCCAGTATCTATGTGCATAAAACCACTTTTTGGGTAGTATCCAACTCCTCCTCTTCTGAGAAATGTAGATAGCTTTTTTAGATCATGAAGTTGAGTTCCTGGGAGATTGATATCGATAGCTTGTGCTTTTAGATGAAAGCTGTTTTTAGCTACACCTTCGCTTTTGTGTCTTAACATCTCATTTGTTTTTGGTGATCGATAAGCTGAAAGTACTCTAAAAGGTTTGTCTGTATCACGGATAAGTTGTATCGCATATAGTAGATCAAAGAGTTTTACATCAAATTTTTTGACATCACCTGTCCTAAAATCTCTAAGAAAATGGTTTAGTTTTTCAAGCTCACCTAAAACGAAGTGATCTTTTGCCCAATATGTGGCTTTTAGATGTTCACCAGTGTGAGTGTTGTAGAGCTTTATCGTTCTATCAACCGGTAGTCTATAAGAAAACAACTCATGAGGACTTACTACAAGTCCTGCTCCCAAAAATATACTCTTTTTTAGAAAATTTCTTCTCTCTTGCATATAGTTTAACCCTTGCCTTAAATAAAAGTTTTTATTAGGTACCTTTATGCTATATCGGCAAAAGTTATTTTTATTTAATAGTTTTCACAAAACTCTATAATTCTTTTAATCCCTTCTTTTATATTATCCTCGCTAGTAGCAAATGAAAATCTAAAATATCCATCACTACCAAATCCTATACCAGGGATTACTGCAACTCCTTTTTCTTTGAGGAGTTTTTCACAAAATAGTAGAGAATTTTCTTCTATTTTTTTGATATTTACAAAAAGATAAAATGCTCCACTTGGCTTGATGACTGAGAGTTTGTCGCATTTTGAAAATAGATCTATGGCTAAGTCTCTTCTTTTTTGGAATTTTTCTCTCATATACTCTATATCTTCATCAGCACTTCCATCGAGTGCAGGTATGGAGGCATACTGGGTGATGGTGTTGATATTTGATGTGCTTTGGCTTTGAAGTTTTATCATAGATGAGATCAGCTCTTTTTTAGGAGTGGCTAGATATCCCATTCTCCATCCAGTCATTGCTACTGATTTACTAAGCCCGTTTATTGTGATGGTCCTTTCAAACATATCTTTATTGATTGATGCAGCTGCTGTAAAGGTCTCTTCATAGACTAACTTTTCATACATCTCATCACTTGCAACCAAGATATCAGTATCTTTTAGAACATCTGCTAGCTTTTCTAACTCATCTTTTGTATAGAGTGAGCCTGTTGGATTTGATGGAGTTGTCAAAACCAGTAGTTTTGTTTTTGGGCTTATGGCTTCTTTTAACTGCTTTGGAGTTATTTTGAAGTTACTTAGATCATCAGTTTCGATGATGATACTTTTGCCTCCGAAAAATTTGACAATCTCTGGATAAGTTACCCAGTAAGGTGATGGTATGATGACCTCATCGCCTTCATCTATGAGTGAGGCAAACAGATTAAAGAGTGACTGTTTTGCACCATTGCTTACTATTATTTGGCTTGGATCGTACTCTAGGGAGTTGTCTCTTTTTAGTTTCTTTGCTATTGCTTCTCTTAGCTCTATGATTCCAGCTACTGCTGTGTATTTTGTCTTGCCTTGTGCTAATGCTTCAATGGCTGCATCTTTGATGACTTGTGGGGTATCAAAGTCAGGCTCACCTGCTGAAAAGCTGATGATATCCTCACCTTTGGCTTTTAAGTCGTTGGCTAGAGTTGTGATGGCGATTGTCATCGATGTAGAAAGAGATTTAATCTGTTTTGATAGCATAAAATACCCTTATAATGTTTTAGTGTAGTTTATTAAATTATAGCTTTAAAAAAAGAGCCATATCAAAAATCCAAAGCCTATGAGTAGGTTTATCCAACTCCCTTCACTAAAAAGATCAATCATATTCTCATACAGATAACTCTCAAGGTAGGGAGGGTTGTTTTGTAGTTTTAGTTCAAAAAATTTCTTGATCTCATCCCCATAGATAAAAGCTGCAATCTCAGGAGCGATAAAAAGAAGCA
>CAZYJF010000183.1:0-3447 GCA_964647715.1 uncultured Sulfurospirillum sp.
CTATCTTTTTTATTTTGTCGTTGATATAGATAAAGCCGTGAGATGAGCTAAGCTCGCTCATAGGAATACAGATATCTTCAAACTTCACACCATTTACTGGCACCCAAATAGATGTTGGATAGATATACATATACTCTCTGTCACTAATAAGTGTCACCTTATGATTGCTCTTTCTTAAAAAGATTGCAGCCTCAACTCCAGCAAAACCTCCACCAAGCACTAATACATTTGCCAATATAATCCCCTATTATAATTTTTATTTGTTTTAATGAATTGTAGCATATATTTTATCAAATAGCCTTGATATTTTAAGTCAAAGGTGCTATAATCACGCAAATTTTATATAAAGGATATTTAATGGCTCATAAGAAAGGTCAAGGTAGTACCCAAAATAACAGAGATTCAGCTGGTAGGAGATTAGGTGTTAAGAAATTTGGCGGTGAGTTTGTAAGAGCTGGAAACATCATCATCAGACAAAGAGGAACTAAGGTTCACCCTGGAGATAATGTAGGAATTGGTAAAGATCACACGATTTTTGCTTTAGTTGACGGACATGTTCAATTTCAAGTAAAAGACAAAAAGAGAAACAAAGTTTCTGTAATACCTGCATAAAATTTTATCTTTATACATTTACTTTGGCAATTCTTTGCCAAAGTTCTACTCATTTTAATCAATCTATCTTTACATAGTAATTTATACTTTAACTTTATGCACATTTATACACTTTTTGTAAATAATTATTACTCTTAATTAAAAACCTAAAATCACGATATTAGTATTGTCTAACACTTTCATTTAAGGAGCTAGGTTATCTTAAGAAAAGTAACTCTTGTTTTAATGATTCTTGCAAACTGCTTTTATGCAAAAGGTGTAGGTGCAGGTACTGTCATAAAAAATAGAGCAACTCTTAGTTATAGCCTAGATGGAGAACGAAAAACACTAAAAAGCAATTTTGCCAAAAGTGTAGTTGCCCAAGTCATTGATCCAAAAATTTCTTGGGTCGATACTGATGAGGTTGAAGTTAGCAATGGACAAAAAAAGAGAGTCTTGACATTTTTACTTAAAAACAGTGGTAATGGTTTAGACAAATTATCACTTATAAGTGAATTAGAGGGGTATAGATCAGACTTTAAGGTAAAAAAGAGAGTCATCTACATCGATAGTAATGATAATTTTAGATTTGATACTCAAGATAAAAGAGTTAATAGTATCAATCTAAAAGAAGATGAAGAGAGGCATATTTTCTTAGTTTGTACTATCCCTGTAAATGCCAAGGTAAAAGGTGCTTCAAAATCCTATATCTTGCTTCGTGCCATCTCCAAAAGGGGTGGAAGTGGCACAAAGGGTAAGGTTCATGTAGGTAAAGGAGTCAAAGGAGTTGATGCTATTGATGGTATTAACGGAGGTATTAGTGAAGATAGTGGTATCTTTAAACTATTAAAAACAAGTGTCGTCTTAGATAAGAGTGTCACTCAAGAGGATAATGGAGAGATTTTAGTTCTTATTGATATGCATGTAGAAGGTGAAGGTATTGTCAAAAAAGTAACAATTACTGACAAATTTCCCAAAGATACTGTGTATGTTAAAAATTCTCTAAAACTTGACGATAAAGTCTTGAGTGATAAAAAAGACAAAGACAAGGGATTTGCTACTAAAAAAAAGATAGTAGTCAAATTAGGCACTCAAAAAGGTGGTGCAAAACACCAAATCAGATATAGATTAAGACTCAAATAAAGGAGGAGAGATGAGAAAAATTGTAGCAGCCATCGTACTAGGGTCAATGTTTTCATCAAGTTTGTTATTTGCAAAAGTTAAGCCGATAACTTTAACAACTAAATCATATAAAGAGATAGTTAGTATCGGTAAAAACGGCAAAAAAACGATCAAATTAGTAGAAGCAAAAAAGGTAGTTCCAGGAGATTATGTCATATATAAAAACAGCATTAAAAACAATACAAACAAAGCTGTAAAAGATATGGTTTTAAATAATGCGATTCCAGAACATACTGAATATGTTGCAAATAGTGCAAAATGTTCAGGAGATTGCGAGATATTATTCTCTGTGGATGGAGGAAAGAGTTTTGCCAAGGCTGATAAGTTGATGGTAAAGATAGGTAATAAAAAGAGATTGGCTTCACCAAAAGAGTACACAAATGTCAGATGGGTACTCACAAGTGCACTAGATGCAAATTCGGTGACAGATGTAAGTTTCAAAACAAAATTACAATAATAGTCATATAAGGGAGGGAAAATATGATAAAAAATATAAAAAAATTAGTAAGTATTTCACTTATTTTAGGTAGTGTAAGTTCAGTATATGCACAAGGAACTCTTTCAGGTACACAAATAGATTCAACTGCTTCACTTTCATTTACAGTAAATGGACAACAATCAAGTGCAACATCTACAAATAGTTATGTTGTCGATACAAAAGTTGATATGAGTGTTGATACCACAGATACTCAAGCAGTTACAACTGCTCCAGGTTCTACAAATGTGGTATTAAAATATAAAGTACAAAATGATGGAAACAAAGTTCAAGATTTCCTACTTAGTGCTCAAACTGTATCAACTACAGCTTTTACAAGTCCAAATGATGTAACCGACTCTACAGACTTTACAAATGTAAAAGTTTTTGTAGATGATGGTGATGGAACTTTTGATCCTAGTAAGGATACAGAGACTTTCATTGATGAATTAAATCCGGATGAGTCAAAAACTGTATTTATAGTAGCTGATGTTCCTTCTGATGCTACAAATGATCAAGTCGCTGTATATGACCTTGAAGCTCAAGTTGCAGAGAGTGGAACTGCTGGAACTGCCGGTAATGCAATAACAAGTGATAACAGTAACCAAGCAGATGATGCAGCTACTGTACAGATTGTATTTGCTGATGGTGCTGGAAGTGAAGATGCAGAGCATGATGGTAAATTCTCTAGTGCAGATGCTTGGAAGGTAGTTACTGCAAATGTGACAGTTGAGAAAAACTCTATAGTTGTTAGTGATCCAGTAAACGGAACTACTAACCCAAAAAGGATTCCAGGAGCTGTGATTAGATACTGCTATATCGTAAACAATGCAACAGGTGGTGCTGATGCTACAGGTGCAGTTGTAACTGATACGATTGATCCAAATATTTTGGATACAACAGGTCAAAATGTTAAGATGTATAGTGGAACTGCAACTTGTACTTGCGAAACTCCTGATGCAGAGATTACTGGTGCTAATGGAGCAAATGGTCAAGATCCTGATGCACAAGGTACTGTAAAAATAGACTTTGATACAGTAGCAGGTGGAAGCACAGAGTGTGCATATGTATCTGCTACAATCAAATAAATATATGTAAATGTCATACTTTAATAGTATAAGATTTCTTATCGTCGCTTTTATTTTTGTAGCGGCGATAAGCCCCAAAAATCTCTATGCTGTTGATTTTAAAGATCTAAT
>CAZYJF010000184.1:0-3416 GCA_964647715.1 uncultured Sulfurospirillum sp.
TGGTGTGGTCCTTGTCGTATGATAGCTCCGATTATCGAAGAGCTTGCAGAAGATTTCGACGGGAAAGCGACAATTGCGAAAGTAAATACAGACGAAGAGCAGGATATCGCTATCCAATACGGTATCAGATCTATTCCTACACTTCTTTTCTTTAAAGATGGTGAGTTGGTAGATCAGATGGTAGGTGCTGCTGGTAAAGAAGTATTAGCAGACAAAATTGATTCACTTCTTTAGGGATCAACACTAGCGAGGATTTCTCCTCGCTTTTTAAAATGCAAAAAAGAAAACTCTCCTCATTTACATATATCTTAGCCTCTTTTTTTGGTGCAGCGATGATAGCTCTCGCATTTGCATATTATAACTACACATTCTCAAAATATAAGTTCTTTGATTTTAAAAAAGAGATATTTTATGAAAAAAGAGATATTTTCAATCCAAAAGAGAAGTTCTACACCGTAGTAGTATATAGCTCAAATATGCAAGATATTAAAGAAATAACAAAAAAAATCAAAACAAAAAATATAATCCTAGCAATAGACCTATATCAAAAGAGATTTAATCAAGAAGATAGTATTATTCCCATAACAGCTGGTATGAATACCCTGCTAAAATTTGTGCAGAAGTTTAATATATATAGTGTGCCATCCTTTTTCGATATAAAAAGACTAAAGAACGGACACTACAAACAAGACTCTTCAATTAAAACACTAGAATGAAAGGATTTAAGATGCTTGATCTTGCAATCATCGGAGGAGGACCAGCAGGTCTAACAGCAGGACTTTACTCCACAAGAGGTGGACTCAAAAATGTAGTCATGTTTGAGATGGGAATGCCAGGAGGTCAGATCACTCAAAGTAGCGAAATAGAAAACTATCCTGGTATTCCAGAAGTAGTCACAGGAATGGAACTCATGGAGCCATGGCCAAAACAGTGTATGAAGTTTGGTCTAAAACATGAGATGGCTGAAGTAAAAAAAGTATCAAAAGAAGAAGATCATTTTAATGTCCTACTAGCAAATGGTGAAGAGAAAAAAGCAAAAAATGTAATAGTTTGCACAGGAAGCACACCAAAAAGAGCCGGTATCAAAGGTGAAGATGAATTTTACGGCAAGGGTGTGAGTAACTGTGCTACTTGTGATGGATTTTTTTATAAAGATAAAGAGGTTGTTGTAATTGGTGGAGGAGATACCGCTCTTGAAGAGGCACTTTACCTTGCAAATATATGCTCAAAAGTTTATCTAGTTCACAGAAGAGATACATTTAGAGCATCTCCTTATACCATAGAAAAGGTAAAAAACCATCCAAAGATAGAACTAGTCCTAAACTCAACAGTAGAAGAGATTTACGGAGACCAATCAGGTGTTCAAGGGGTGATAGTTGTAGATAAAGATGGAAATAAACGAGATATCAAAGCTCCAGGAGTTTTTATCTTCGTAGGAATGAAAGTGAACAATGATATCTTAAAGCAAGAAGATGGATCTTTTTTGTGTAAGGTTAATGACTGGGGAGAAGTGATAGTAGATCTATCTATGAGAACTGATGTAAAAGGCTTGTATGCAGCAGGAGATATTCGTATCGAAGCTCCAAAACAAGTAGTCTGTGCCGCAGGAGATGGTGCAACTGCGGCATTGCAAGTCGTATCTAGTATGCTTTAAAAAGGGGAGAGTTAAATAATATGACAAATATAGGTATTTATGGAGCTAGTGGAAGAGTTGGAAAACTTTTGATTGAGAACTTAAAAGATGACCAAGATGCAAAGGTTTCAGTAGTTCATGCTCATAAAGGTATAGACTTTGATCTAGATAAGGATATAGTGGTCACAAACGACATACCTACACTGCTTGAAAACTGTGATGTAGTAATCGATTTTACTTTGCCAAATGGAACAGAAGAGTTACTTGAGTATGCTTTAAACAACCCAAAGCCATTGGTGATTGGAACGACAGGACTTAGCAAACACCAATCAAACCTAATGTTAGAAGCTTCCAAAAAAATGCCTATTCTTTATGCTACAAATATGTCTTTGGGAGTTGCAATACTTAATAAACTAGCTTATCTTGCTTCAAAGGCTCTAAGAGATTTTGATATCGAGATAGTAGAGATGCACCATAGACACAAAAAAGATGCCCCAAGTGGAACGGCATTGACTCTAGCCGAAGCTGCGGCAAATGCAAGAGATCTTGAACTAGATAAGGTCAGAGTTAGCGGAAGAGATGGAAATATCGGAGAAAGAAGCAAAGACGAGATAGCTGTGATGGCTCTAAGAGGTGGAGATATCGTAGGAGAGCATACGATTGGATTTTATAATGATGGTGAATTCCTTCGTATCAACCATACAGCCACCTCTAGAAGTACATTCGCCAAAGGTGCGATAAAAGCAGCAAAATGGCTTGCAAATAAAGAGCCAAAACTTTATAATATTACAGATTGTTTGGGGATATAGTATGTGTGCAGTTGTAGGGGTATTTAATGTCAAAAATGCATCAAAGGTTGCTTATTATGCACTCTTTGCTATGCAACACAGAGGACAAGAAGCCACAGGGATAAGTTCAAGTGACGGTACAAATATTTGGACTAAAAAAAGAAGAGGTTTGGTAACGGATGTATTCTCAGATGAGGAAAATTTTAACTACTTAAAAGGTTCTATGGCAGTGGGGCACAACAGATACTCAACTGCTGGTAGTTGCTCTATTTTGGATGCACAACCCATTACAGCAAAGTATAAATTGGGTGAGATTTCAGTAGTTCATAACGGTAATCTAATCAATAAAGATGAAGTTAGACAAAAGCTAGTAAATGAAGGAGCGATATTTCAATCTTACATGGATACAGAAAACCTCATCCATCTAATCGCAAGAAGTCAAAAAGAGAACTTAGAAGAAAGAATCACAGAAGCACTAGATGAATTAAAAGGGGCATATTGCTTCATCATTCAAAGTAGAAAAAAGATGTTTGCTATTCGTGATAGATATGGTGTTAGACCACTCTCTCTTGGCAAATTTAAAAATGGTGGTTATATAGTCGCTAGTGAATCTTGTGCCTTTGATCTAGTGGGAGCTGAGTTTGTAAGAGATGTAAATCCTGGAGAGATGCTGGTATTTGAAAAAGGTCAAGAGCCAAGATCTATTCAACTCTACGAGCCAAAACCAAGACCTTGTGCATTTGAGTATATCTATTTTGCTAGACCAGACTCAGTAATAGACGGCAAAACAGTCTATAACACAAGAATTCAAATGGGTAAAGCACTAGCATTAGAAAAGCCAGTTGAAGCAGATATCGTCATCCCTGTTCCAGATAGTGGAGTAGCAGCAGCTTTGGGTTATTCACAAGAAAGTGGAATACCTTTTGAAAAAGCAATCGTTAGAAACCACTATGTAGGAAGAACTTTCATCGAACCTATACAAGAGATGAGAGATC
>CAZYJF010000185.1:0-3373 GCA_964647715.1 uncultured Sulfurospirillum sp.
GACCTTTTTAGGATGGAGTTCTCCACTGGCTACTTTACTCTGTAACTCTTCTATCTGGGCTAAAGATTTTTGACTCAAAAGCTCATAATATCTCCACATCAATTCATCAGAGATACTAAGAACCTTCCCAAAGATATCATTTGGTGATTCAGTAACTCCTATGTAATTTCCCAAGGATTTACTCATCTTGTTCACACCATCTAATCCCTCAAGCAGAGGCATCATCAAAACAGCTTGCTCTTTTCCCACATTGTAAGCTCTTTGGAGTTGTCTTCCCATCAGAAGATTAAATTTCTGATCTGTTCCTCCAATCTCAATATCACTCTTTAGTGCAACTGAGTCATATCCTTGAAGAAGAGGATATAAAAACTCAGATATTGAGATAGGAGTTTGAGCCTTATATCTCTTTTCAAAATCCTCTCTCTCAAGCATCCTAGCCACACTAAAAGTAGTCGTAAGCTCAACGATTCCACTAGCTCCAAGTTCATCTAACCACTTTGAGTTAAATAAAACTTCGGTTTTTTGAGGATCTAAGATCTTAAATACCTGCTCTTTATAACTCTTGGCATTTTCTAAAACTGTCTCTTTGTCTAACTTCTTTCTAGTGCTATTTTTACCGGTAGGATCACCTATCATTCCTGTAAAATCACCTATTAGAAATTGAACGATACCACCATATTTTTGAAAGGTAGCCAATTTTTGCATCAAGACTGTGTGTCCTAGGTGGATATCAGGAGCCGTAGGATCAAATCCCGCTTTTACATAGTAGTTTTTCCCATTCTCCAAATAATCTTTCAAAAGAGTTTCTATCCTCTCAAGGTCAATTATCTCACTCGTACCTCTTTTTATCTCATCTAAAGCACTATTTACATCAAACAAAAATCAATCCTTTTTATAAGCATCATTCAAAGCACTAAGCTCTATGATACGATAACTGTTATTATCATTTTGTAGTAATTTATCCTTACTCTTTTGGGGAACCTCCACAACAAGCTCAAAAAACTTGACATGGGCATTCTCCTGCTCTGATAAAGATATGGTTACTAAATCTATTCCGATTTTAGCTAAATATTGCAAAAAGTAAGCTAGTGATCCCTTTTTATTTTCAATACTTACAATCAACTTATAAACATTGCAATCTTTTTTATCCCAATCTACAAAAACCATAGGGTGTCTTTGGCTCATCATCTCATAAGCATGAGAGCAAAATTTATGGTGAATAACAGCACCACTGCCTGATTTAAATGCTACTACATCATCACCCTTTTTTGGATGGCAACAGTAATCAAAATTTACCTTGGATATGTTGTGGATGTTATAAAAAAGAAGATCATCAAATTGGATTTTTTTTAGCTTGTATGATCTAATTGGTGAAATGATAGGGAATATCTTTTTGTTTGCGATGATTCTCTTTTTTAATTTATAGATATCTTCTTGAAGATGCTCTTTGTCTATTGCTGATTTAAATAGATTTTTTCCTATCTCACTCTCTTGTAGATATGGTAAGAGTTGATCATATTTAAGATTAAAAGTATTTAACAAAATATTTTCTGCTGTTAAAGTATTTATCTCTTTTAACTTTTGTTTACAGTTGTTTTTCATCGCATTTTTTGCTTTTGCTGTCTTTAGCGAAGCTATCCAACTACAACGGTTGATGATCTCATCTGCTGTTTTTATCTGGATAATATCTCCATTTTTTAGTTCACTCAAAAATGGAACTCTATTTTTATTCACATATGCTTCTGTGGCACAATTTCCAATATCAGTGTGAACCGCATAGGCAAAATCAAGTACCGTAGCACCCCGTGGCAAGGTAAAAAGATCACCCTCAGGTGAAAATACTGAAATATCTTCACTATAAAGATCATCTTTAGCAAGTGAATACATCTCCTCAAGACTCTCACCCTCCTCACTTTGGCTCTTTAAATCGTTAAGCCACGAAAGCTTAGGCTCTAGGGCACTGTAACCCTTATATTTCCAGTGAGCTGCGATTCCAAACTGGGCAGTATTGTGCATCTTAAAAGTTCTAATTTGAATCTCTATGATAGAGGTATCATCAAAGACAGTAGTATGTAGAGTTTGATAACCATTATCTTTTGGTATGGCTATATAATCTTTAAATCTAGCTATCAAAGGTGTAAAATGCTGATGAATCACACCAAGTACCCTGTAACAGTCATTTGGATCATTAACCAAGATCCTAACTGCCATCAAATCTAAAACTTCATCAAGACCTATCCCTTTTCTGTGCATCTTCATATAGATAGAGTAGTAGTGTTTGATTCTCTTTTCGATTTTAAAACTGCCTTGCATGAAGCCGTTTTTCAATAAAAGATTGCTTATCTTATCGATAAAGTTATTTAGTGAAAGTTGTAGCTCTTGATCTCTTCCTTGGATCATAGAATCTATCTTTTGATACTCTTTTGGAAAGATATAGTAAAAACTTAAATCTTCTAAAGTATTTTTGATAGTCGAAATTCCCAATCTGTGTGCGATAGGGACATATACTACCAAAGTCTCTTCTGCGATTCTTTTTTGTTTTTCAGTTGAAAGAGCATCAAGAGTTAGCATATTGTGCAATCTATCACAAAGTTTTACGACCAATATCCTCACATCTTCAATAGATGCTAGTAACATTTTTCTAAAAGATAAAGCAGAATTTGCCAATCTTTCATTTGATGATGAGGGGATTAGGTTGTCATCTCTAATTCGGACGATTTTAGTCAAGCCTTCAACGAGCCTTGCTACTTCACTTGAAAATTTATGCTCTATTTCATCAATATCACACTCTGTATCTTCAACTACATCATGAAGCAGTGCAGCCACTATCATAGCCTCGTCACCACCAAAATGAGCAGTGATACAAGCTACTAAAATTGGGTGTACTATATAAGCTTCACCCGACTTTCTAAACTGTCCCTCATGCCACTTTGTGGCATATTCGAGGGCATCTTTTACAACTTGATTGTTTGAACTTAGATCATAAAGAAGATTTGAAGCCTCCTTGACGGAGGATATGTTTTTGATCTTATCTAGTAGAAGATCCATTGAACTTTATGCTTCTTGCAGCATATCAAATGTAACTAATCCCTCTGCTATCTCCATCAGTGCTATATCAGTTAATTTAACTTTCTCTTTATCTGCTTTTATCAAAGGTTGTGCACCTTCTGCTAATTGATTTGCTCTTTGAGCAACCATGATAGAGAGTATATAACTATCATCCTGTGCATTTTGCATCGCCTTATAAATCACTTTTTCCAATCTCATATCTTTCCTTTTTTAAACTTTTTTTACTATAGAACAGTTTCTTGTGTCACCTTGGATGATCTTTAAAAGATTTCCTTTTTCAAACATATCGCAAACTACTATCGGC
>CAZYJF010000186.1:0-3357 GCA_964647715.1 uncultured Sulfurospirillum sp.
GTCCATGCTTTTGGAAGCACAAGTCCTTTTAGATTTGCCTCTACCCAATTTTCACCACCATCAAAACTGATATCAACTCCAGTGATTGTTCCTTGACCACTCCATGCCAAACCTTCTATCTCAACCATATCACCTTTTTTAAGATCAGTCCACGGTTTCTCTGGACATGGGGAAGTAATCACCGAATTTACCTCTAGTGGATAGAAGTGCTGTATAGCTTTACCACTTGGAAGAAGTGCTGTGTATTTTGCAGTCTCTTCTTTTGCATACCACGGCTCTTCAGCAAACTCCAATCTTGCAAGCCATTTAACACACAAGTTTCCTTCCCATCCTGGAAGCAATAATCTTATAGGATAACCTTGCTCTGGTCTTAATGCCTCACCATTTTGTCCCCAGACAATCATAGCATCATCTAAGACCTTATCTATAGGTACTGTTCTACCCATGTGAGAACTATCTCCACCCTCAGCCAACATCCATCTTGCTTTTGGACTAAGACCTAGATCTTTGATGATATCTTTTAGATATACACCTGTCCACTCAGCACAACTCATCATACCTTTTGAGAATTGAACTGAGTTAAATTGAGGACCTCTCCACTCTGGACCATCATTTGCAGGACATTCGATAAAGTGAATTCTACTTACACTTGGATATCTTTTGAGTTCGTCCATAGTCAAAACAAGTGGTTTTTCCACAAGTCCATGGATCATCAATCTGTGTTTATTTGGGTCGATTGTAGGAATTCCTCCGTGACATCTACTGAAAAATAGACCATTTGGTGTGATATTTCCCATTAGTTCGTGAATAGGACACATAGCAATCGATGCTTGCCAGTTACCTGATTGAAGAAGTTTTGCATTTCTTCTTAGGACATTATGCTCATAAGGTGAAGGCATACCGTATCTGTTTTTAGTTACAGGATCACCTAGAGTTTTGGCCCAAGGTTGCTCCTCCATGATTGCTGGATCATCAGCTCTCATTTTAACTGGTGTCAATGCACTAGCTGCAGCAACAGCACCAACAGCCGCTGTTTTGAAAAAATTTCTTCTACTAGTTCTTTTGTCAATATCTAAACCGGCAGAAGAAGTTTCTAGCTCTTTACTCATATCTCCTCCTCGTAAAATTGGGTATATATTTACCACTAAGGCAACATTATAGTATAAAATCGTTTTATTTGTCAAATAAAAGGCAAACACTTAAAATTATTAGTAATAATTATTATAAGAAAGACTAAATCTATTAAAGAAGCGATGTTTGCAGGTGGTATTGTTCTACAAATAGTTAATAAAAATTTTGAGAGTGTTAACGAAGTGTTAACACCTCCATTAAGCACCCTTTTGCTCAATATACTCCTCATAATTCCCATGAAAATCTACAATCTCTCCATCAGGTTTGAGCTCTATAATTCTGTTTGCAAAAGCATCTATCAGTTCTCTATCGTGAGTAACACAGATAACATTCCCCTCATAATTATACAAAGCCTCTCCAAGAGCTACGATGGCTTCAAGATCAAGGTGATTGTCTGGCTCATCAAAGATCAAAAAGTTAGCACTATCCATCATCATCTTACTCATCATCAAACGATGCTTTTCACCACCAGAGAGTGCATCTACACTTTTTTCTTGATCTTCACCAGAAAAGAGCATTCTTCCAAGGCACTTTCTGATCTCATCGATATGCCATTTGGCATCGTGTCCTTGAATCCAAGTATAAAGATTCATATCTCCTTTGACGACATCAGTTGTGTTTTGAGGAAAATAGGTCTTAAATACTGTATCACCCCACTCTACACTACCAGAATCAGGTTCTAAGTTTTGAGTGATGATCTCAAGTAGTGTGGTTTTTCCCATACCATTTGATCCTATCAATGCTATCTTATCGCCCTTTTCTACTTTTAGATCAAGTCCTTCAAATACTTTCAAGTCATCATAACTCTTTGAGATTCCCTCAGCCTTTAAAACCTCTTTACCGATCTCTCGACACGGTTTGAACATGATGCTAGGATCTCTTCTACTAGATACTTGTATCTTACCAAGATCAAGTTTTTCAAGCTGTTTTTGACGACTAGTAGCCTGTTTTGCTTTTGAAGCATTGGCAGAAAATCGTCTGATAAAGTTTTCTAGTTGCTCTTTTTCTTTTAGCTTCTTGCTTCTGTCTGCTTCTTGCTGTTTTGCTATCAAGTTTGCCGCTATATACCACTCATCATAATTTCCTGTAAACTCTCTTATAGTAGAGAAGTCAAGATCGAGTATAGTAGTAACGACATTATTTAAAAAGTGTCTATCGTGAGAGATGACTATCATCGTTCCATCGTGTCTTTTTAACTCATTCTCTAGCCATGCAATTGTCTCGATGTCAAGGTTGTTTGTCGGCTCATCAAGAAGAAGAACATCTGGTTTTGGAAATAGCACTTGAGCCAAAAGGATCTTAAACTTATCGCCACCTGTTAGTGAACTCATCTTCTCTTCATGCATAGATGCAGGAAAGCCAAGAGCTTCAAGAAGTTTTTCTATATGAACATCAGATTCATAGGTAGGATCCTCTTCAGCACAGATCATCTCAAGTTCAGCTAGACGGTTATTTACTGCATCGTCTTCGAAATCACCTTCCATATAGAGCTTCTCTTTCTCTTTTTGGGCATCGTAGAGTCTTTTGTTTGCATACAAAACTGCATCTTTTAGGGTAAAGTCCTCAAATGCATATTGATTTTGACCCAAAACTCCCATTCTAAGACCATTTTGTAGCATTACTTCACCGGATGTTGGCTCAATCTCACCTGATAGGATCTTCAAAAATGTACTTTTACCTGCTCCATTTGCACCAATAAGACCATATCTTTTACCTTTGACAAACTCCATCGTAATGTTGTCAAAGAGGACTCTTTTACCATATCTTTGTGTGATATTTACAGCTTTTAACATCTACTCTTCCAATAACTTTTCTATATTTTCAATCGGTCTGCCCACGACTGCCTTATCACCCTTTATCACTATCGGTCTTTCTATAAGCCTTGGGTGTTTTACCATCGCTTCTATGAGCTTCTCTTCATCAGTTTCATCTTTTAATCCAAGCTCTTTGTAGATCTCTTCTTTTGTTCTCATTAGCTCTCTTGCAGATGAAAAACCTAGCATCTTCAAAATCTCTTTTAACTCCTCCATGCTAGGTGGAGTGTCAAGATACTTGATGATCTCAAAATCCTCATTTTTCTCTTCAAGCAAACTAAGAGCACTTCTTGATTTGCTACACCTTGGATTGTGCCAAATTTTTAATTTTGACATATTTACCCCTCATAGTTTTTTTGGAAGTTTACTCAAAATCAAATTAAGAGCACCTCTGTTAGCACTTCCCATTGCA
>CAZYJF010000187.1:0-3315 GCA_964647715.1 uncultured Sulfurospirillum sp.
GTACCTAAACCTGCCGGCCAAATTCCCTTGTCATTTTTGCTAAAAAGTGACAGTGCAATCCCTAGTATCAACATCAATGCACCAACTATAAACATACCAGCCACGATAGGCATATCCAAAAAGTTATGCAGATACTTCATAGCTTCAACACTTACTATCTTACTTGAAGGATCATACCCATAACCGTTCATCGTTAAGATAGAATACAAAACATAAGCAAACAGTATCAAAAATATCCAAGTCTCATACTTCAACACTATCTTAGATCTAGATATAAGCTCCTCATCATCTATGGCATTTATAAAATAGAGTGCTCCTAAAAGTCTAGCAAGGAAAAAGAGCATAAAACCAAATGCAAGATTAAAGAAGTTTAATATAGCCTCTAATCCATATGTAGATTTTGTCCAATGAGAAAGGTTCATATCATTTACGACAAAATTTCCACCACTAAACAAACTCCCAACAGCTACACCGATAAGTATAATTCCTAAACTTCCATTGATAAACAAAAAGCTTTCATAAACCTTTTCTCCAAGAAAATTGTTTGGTTTTTTGCGATACTCATATGCCACAGCTTGAATGATAAAACAAAAGAGTATTGCCATCCATAGAAAATAAGCCCCACCAAAACTTGTCGCATAAAATAGTGGAAATGCAGCAAACAAAGCCCCACCAAACATCACAAGAGTTGTAAATGTCAATTCCCACTTCCTACCAAGTGCATTTACGATTAAGTCTCTTTGATCTTTGGTTTTAGCTACAGAAAAAAGTAGAGTTTGTCCACCCTGAACAAATGTCATAAAGACAAAAAGTGAAGCCAAAAGACTCACCACAAACCACCAATACTGCTGTAACTGTAGATAACTAAGTGAATCAAACATGATCTTCTCCTTTTGGTCCTATATCTATCTGTTTTGTCATGATCTTAACTTCTGCTATCAACAAAGCTGTAAAAAGGATAGCAAACATCCAAAATGTAACCATAACACTTGAAGATGAGATACTTGAAGTTGCCATACCAACAGGTAGCATATCCTGTATAGCCCATGGTTGTCTGCCCACCTCAGCTGTGATCCAACCCGCTTCTTGAGCGATATATCCCATAGGAAGGCTCCATACTCCAGCCCACAGTAACCAACGATATCTCTCTAACTCATTTGTCATCACTTGGTATAAGATAATCATAAAAAGAACTATAAACCATGTACCTAACCCCACCATTATATGAAAACTATAAAATGTAGTCGCCACTGGAGGCACTACATCTTTGGGACTTTTTAGATAGCCATATCCAAGATATTTACTATGTTTTTCAAAGAGTTTTCTAGCCTCTTTAGCTTTTTTGGGGTTAGACTCTTTTTGTGCTGCTTTATATTCTCTAAGTGCTTTAACAGCTATTTTACCTCTTTTAATCTTCTCAGCCGCACTCACTATATGATGTTCTTGATCCCCATAAACCAACTCTTTGATACCAGGAATATAAGCATTTAGATCATGATAACTTAAAAGTGAAAGCCCATGAGGTATAGCGATTTTAAATAAAAACGGATCTTTATCATCCTCTAACTTTTTTGCAGGGTTTAATATACCAAAGGTAACTATCTCAGCTCCTGCCTCTCCTTCATATAGACCTTCCATAGCTGCAAGTTTCATAGGTTGATTTATTGCGACTTGTCTTGCCGAATCATCTCCTGTTGTGATATTAAACAAAGATACTATCAGACCAAAACTAGCAGCCACCATGATAGATCGTTTTGCAAACTGAATATCTCGTTTTTTAAGAAGGTACCAACTACTGATGGCTATCACAAACAAAGAAGCTAGAACATATCCACTGCTAATAACATGCAAAAATTTTGTATAAGCATTTGGATTAAAGACCAATGCCCAAAAATCTTTCATCTCATTTCTTGCAGTATCAGGATTAAAGTACATACCCACCGGATGTTGCATCCAGCCATTTGCTATCAAGATCCATAAAGCTGAAAGATTCGAACCGATAGCTACAAGCCAAGTCGATAAAAGATGAGCCTTCTTACTCACTTTATCCCAGCCAAAAAACATCACAGCAAAGAAGGTTGACTCCATAAAAAATGCCATCAACCCCTCTATCGCCAAAGGTGCTCCAAAGATATCTCCCACGATCCACGAGTAATTGGACCAATTGGTACCAAACTCAAACTCCATGATGATACCAGTTGCCAAACCTATAGCAAAGTTTATAGCAAGCAATCCCATCCAAAATTTTGTCGTCTTTTTCCACCAAACATCACCAGTCTTGACATAGATACTCTCCATGATAGCAACAATAAAGGTCAATCCAAGTGTAAGTGGAACAAAAATCCAGTGATATAGTGCAGTCAGTGCAAACTGTGCCCTTGACCAATCTATCAAATTTGGGTCAATTTGATGCATCATCTCTCTCCTTGTGTGAGTTGTTTTAAGATATAGTCACTTCTTTCTTCATCAGTGCTAAAATTCTCTTTTAATAGATCAGGGAAGAAGAAGTATTTGATGATGGCAAACATCACAAAAAGCTTTATTATTATCAGTAACCACAATCTTTTACCAAGCTTCATATTAGAAAATCCATCTCGATAAAATTGATAAACTTTTTGCAACATATCTGTCATTTACACTAGTTCTCCTTTTCTTGACGAAATATTATCATATTTTTGGTAAATAATTCGCCATAAATGAAAACTAATAATTAATTTTCATCAAATGATTCGCAATCCTAAAACTATTCGCATAGATAGTCCAAGTGTATGGTACACTTCCTCTTACACCAATCAATAAAGTTATGCTAAAATAGTTTATGGGTTTTAAAACAACAGAGTATTTTAAATACACAAGAAGTCGTCCCGATAGGGTAGAAATCTTGGATGAGTGGATTTTGGAGGCTATTAACAATCCGATAAAAGTCCAAATACAAAGTGATGGACGACACAAAAATTGGGCATATATCGCAAAAGTCAAGAAATATCTAAGAGTTATTTTACTCGAAGATGGAGAAACTGTGCATAATGCTTTTTTCGATAGAAGATTTAAGGAAGAGAAATGAAAGTAAAATATTTTAAAGATACTGATACAGCTATTTTGGAGTTTGGCAATTCTGAAATTTTTGAAACTTTGGAGATCAACGAAAATATTTACATTGATGTAGACAAAGAGAATAAACTCATAAGCATCACCATAGAACACGCAAGTTCAAATGCCAAACTTCCGGAATTTTCTTATGAAGAGATAGAAGATAAATTGATTGCTTCATAAAAAATTGTAGCATCATACGAGGCGAGATCGCACTAAATGATC
>CAZYJF010000188.1:0-3305 GCA_964647715.1 uncultured Sulfurospirillum sp.
TTTTGAGAACATTACAGATAAAGAGCCAGCAGATAAGATCGCTCAAAGGGTAGCTAATCTATTTGATGAACCATTTTTATTGGAAAACAACAGCATTGATCTAAATGTAAATATAGGATTATGTTTCTTCCCTTCAGATGGAAATGACCCAAAGACTTTGATAAAAAATGCAAATCTTGCAATGAATTATGCCAAAAAATCAAAATCAGCTTATACTATCTTTACTGGAGCAATTCAAGATGAACTCACAAACAAAACTATCATGGAGAGTAATCTAAAAAAAGCTATTCTAAACAATGAATTTTTCGTAGAGTATCAACCACAAGTAGATACAAAAAGTAAAAAGATAGTGGGTGCTGAAGCTCTTATTCGTTGGAATCACCCTGAACTTAAAAATATACCACCATTAGATTTCATTCCACTTGCAGAAGATACTGGTCTCATACACAAAATAGGAAAAATCGTTTTAAACGATGCTCTCACTCAAGCAAAAAAATGGCACGATATGGGATATAATGACCTAAAACTATCTGTAAATATATCAGGAGTTCAACTTCTTCAAAGTGATCTGATAGATACTGTGACAAACTTGATAGATGAGAGTGGCTTTAACCCACAATCTTTAGAACTAGAGCTAACAGAGACTGTATTGATGCAAAATATTGATCTTGCTTCATCTGTGATGGCTAAGTTTAAAGAGAAGGGTATAGGCTTTGCGATAGATGATTTTGGGACAGGATATTCGTCATTTGGATATCTAAGTAAGCTTCCACTAGCAACCTTGAAGATTGATAAATCATTTATCGATCATATCATTAGCAATAAAAATGATGCAATCATTACAAACACTATCATATCTATGGCTCACAACTTAAATATGAGAGTCATTGCTGAGGGTGTTGAACAAAAAGATCAATATGATTTTCTTCATCATCATAATTGTGACACGATCCAAGGATACTACTTTGGTAAACCTCAAAGTGCAGAAAACTTTACTACTTTACTAGAAAATGGAATAGAAGAGTGTGAAACAAATACCTGTACACTTTCACAAGATTGTGCATTTTTGAAAGAGTATAAACATTAATTGATGTAACTATTCTCTATTTTCTTGACTTTTTTCGTCAAAAGTTATATAATCTCCTTTTTTATAGGAGTTTATATGGTAATAGCATATTTAAGAGGAAGAAGACAAGATGTTTCTATATCAGATCAACAGTCTTATATCTTGGAATATGCTAAAAGTACAGGTATTTCTATAGATAAAACGGAGATTGACAGTGCTTCTTACAATACTCCTTTAGAGGAGAGGGAAGAGTTTTTAAACTTTTTAAAATCTCTCAAAGAAGATGATATGATCTTAGTATATGATATCTACTCATTGAGTAAAAAAGTTGGTGAATTGGTCAAGATATTTGATTGTATTGTCAAGCATAAGATAAAATTAAACTTGTGTAATGATGGTATCATCATAGATAATACAAGTTCAGCTTCATTTATACTAGATCTTTTATCAAAGACTAGAGAGATAAATTTACAAAACAAAAACTCAAGTGTAGGACGACCTAAGGGGAGCTTCTCAAAATCAAAATTTGATACTTATAGACAAAAAATTGTATCAATGCTCTCAAAAGGATATAATGTCAGCACTATTGCAAAAGAGTTGTCAGTTTCAAGGAGTTCGTTGAAAGATTATATCAATTCACGATCTCTTAAAGATATAGCAAAACTTGAAGACTTACCAATAAAAAATATGGAAATTTCGGTAAACAATATTTATGCAGACGGGACTAAGTGTCCTTTAACAAACAGTTAAATAAACAAGGGAGAAAATTATGGCACAAACAGCGGCACAAAAGCCTAAATCCTCAAAAGAGAGGATGAGGGAGTATTTAAAAGGATGGGTTCCTTACAGATATAAAAGATATGTTTTTTTCGTCATAGCGACGATTATATCTTTGGTACTGCCTTTTATCAAGATCAATGGTAATCATTTCTTTTTACTAAACTTCGATCATAAACAGATACATATGTTTTTTACAAAGTTTGATATGCAAGAGTTATATATGATGCCTTTTTTACTGATCTTTGGTTTCTTGGGGGTATTTTTCATCACTACTCTTGGTGGTAGAGTTTGGTGTGGATGGGCTTGTCCACAGACTATATTTAGAGTAATCTATCGTGATCTAATCCAAACAAAACTTCTTGGTATAAGAAAGAAGATAAACAACAAACAAAAAGAGCCAAAGGGACAGATGGGTAAAAGATTAATCGGTGGTATTATCTGGAGTATCTTGGCAATCATTGCTGCAGTAAACTTTATCTGGTTTTTTGTTCCACCTGAGGACTTTTTCCAATATATAAAACACCCTTCAGAGCATGGTGTGATGATGGGAACAATCATTATTCTAGCTGCTTTTTTGATCTATGATGTTATCAAGTTAAAAGAGGACTTTTGTATCTATGTATGTCCATATGCTAGGGTTCAATCAGTTATGTATGATGAAGAGACTATTCAAACTATCTATAACACTGAAAGAGGTGGTCACATCTATAGCGACGATCAAGAGCGAAAACTTGTCAACAACTTAAAAGAACTCAAACAAGAAGACCCAGAAGCTGAGTGTACCTACTGTGATAGTTGTGTTAGGGTATGTCCTACGCACATTGATATCAAAAGGGGAACTCAACTTGAGTGTATCAACTGTCTTGAGTGTGCTGATGCTTGTACAGAGGTGATGGGAGCCTTGGGTAAACCTTCGCTTATCACATGGACTAGTTATAGTGCCGTTAAAGAGCATAGAAGGCCTAAATTTTTAAGATTTAAGACTATAGCCTATGGTGTAGCATTGACAGCAGCTTTGGCTGGTTTATTCATCGCTAGTACCAAAAAAGAGTTTATGCTTCTAAACATCAATAGAACTACTCAACTCTATAAGATAAAAGATCATGGAAAAGTGGTCAATAACTCATATAGATTTTTGGTACAAAACACTCAAAGAGAAGATCATAACTACTATTTCGAAGTCTTAGATCACCCAGAGATTAAAATCTCAAGACCTAAGAAACCTTTTAAGATCAATGCTGGTGCTAAGATGATGAAGGTTGTGGTTTTAAGTACTGATAAGATACTAGCCAAAGATAGCACAAAAGACACAGTTATCCCTATCACTATCAAAGCCTATGCAACTGATGCGAAAGATAAGATAGTTGTTACAAGAAAGACAACATTTGTATTCCCAAGATACGATGTATTGAAGAAGAAACAAGAGGAGAAGTAAGTTTACTTCTCTTTTTGATAGAGG